>CALMGN010000056.1 GCA_937863605.1 uncultured Anaerolineaceae bacterium | reverse complement strand
CCATCAACCCTTACCGCCAGGAGCGAGTGCACGCCAATGACTGGTAGGGGCGGCTGCCGTGGCCAGCATTCGTATCCGCAGGAGCAAGTAACCAATCACTGGTAGGGGCGGCTCGCGAGCCGCCCACCGTATATTTATTTTACGGTTCTTTTGGCCATCGGAATGGATTAGCCATTATATAAGCTCGAATACGGTCTAATTCAGCATCATCACGAATAATTCGGTCATAATAATTGCGTTGCCAGATAATATTGCCAGGTGTGTTACATACCAGGTTGATTTGTTTGGTTGAACCAGTTTTAAATGATCCAATCAATTGACCTAATGGCTTTATTTTCACCGCTGACGACCCGGTTAAATTATCGTTAGAAGTGGATTTTGGCCGAGCTAGTTCCCGAATAAAAATAATGCCATGAAAATGGTTTGGCATCAGGCAAAATTCGTCCAAATAGACATATGGATAATTAATTTCCAACTGCTGCCAGGAATTAACAATGATTTTTCCGGCCAGGTTCAAATCCATTGTTCCATCGCTAATATTTCCAAAGAGGCAGTGATAGTTGTTCGCATTTATCGTGACAAAATAAGCCCCTGCCAATGAATAATCGTACCCAGGCAAACGGATTGATTTCCGTTTCGGGGATTGTTTGTCGATGTCCATAAGTCCTATTTTATTTTGATTGTTTAATTTGTTGTGTAAATGGTGGGGCGTAATTCGCGGGCGGCTCGCGAGCCGCCCCTACACGAGCCACTCCTACACGAGCCGCCTAACACAAACCAAATTTCTTCAATCGGGAACTAATTATTGATCATCAACGTATACAGAATATCAGGATGCGGAAGGGCATCTATTGGCGGTTCCCTGAGCGCAAAGTGCCCTGTGAATGCGCGCTGTTGACGGTTCTTTTTGCAGATTTGATAGTTGCATTATAGAACAAACGTTGTATAATAAATACAAGAAACAGCGCAAGTTCAGGGGGCGACATTGCAGCAGATCATCTGGCACGCCGGCTAGATATTCACTTCCGCCCGGATTACGGGTTCGCCTTCTAAATTGCGAAGCTTATTCGCATAGTGAGGGTTCTATTAATCAAACCTCCTGACACGCTGGTTCTTCTCCGCGCTTTGGCTGGCGGGGTTTCGTCCTTCAGGAGGAGGAGGCACGGTATGGCTACAGTGGTTTATTTGGTAGTGGCAGGGGTTGGTATGGTGTTCCTGGCATTAAGTCTGGTCACTTTCCAGTCCTCGGACGAATAATGCACCCAGGCATGATCCGATCAACTCACTGCTCATCGAACTCACCTCATTGCGGGGAGCGCCCTTTGCAATTGCGGGATACTTTTCTGCGCCAATAAACCGGGTGGCAGCACCCGGCATGGGTGCCTGTTTGTTTCTTCCTGATTGAAGCTCCTGGAGGGTTCTCCCGCTGGGAGCTTTTTATATCAAAAATCCTGCTGCCACCCTCGCGCAACTCCGAAAGCGTGATCATGTTAATAGTTATAAACCATCGAGGAGGGCGGCGATGATTGCTGCTGAACAGGTCCGACTGCTGCGCGAACGCATTACTGACGAGGTCTTTCTGGCGATGGGCATGCCGAAAACCGGTGTGCTGCGCCGCAGTCTGGGGTGGTTGCTGCGCCTGCCGACGCACCGCTTTGCCAGCATCTTTTCTTCAGCGGATTTGGCTGCCCGGGAGCAGGGTTTGCGAGGAGCTGGCCAGGAACTGCTGCGCAACCTGTCGGTGCAGGTTCAAGCCAACGGGTTGGAGAACCTGCCTCGGGAAGGGCCGCTGATTGTCGCCTCCAACCATCCCGGCGCGTACGACTCGGCTGCGCTGGCAGCTGCGATCCCGCGACAGGACGTAAAAATCATCGTCTATGAAATTCCTTTCTACCATGCGCTGGAGCACATCCAGCAGCGCATGATTTTCGTTAATCCCAACCCGGACCTGCGCATGAGCGCGCTGCGCAGCGCAGTTGATCATCTGCGCAGCGGCGGGGCATTGATCCAGTTTGGCACCGGAAGGATCGATCCTGACCCGCTGGTGCAGGCCGGGTCGGCTGAAAACTTGCAGAACTGGTCGCCCAGCCTGGAGATCATGCTGCGCAAGGCGCCAGAAACGCAGCTGACGCTGGCGATGGTTAGCGGGGTGCTGCTGGAACGCTTTGCCCGCCATCCGCTGACGCACCTGCGCAAGCATCCCATTGACCGGCGGCGCATTGCCGAGTTCCTGCAAGTCATCTGGCAGCTGGTCACTGGCAAAGAACCGGGCGTCACCCCGCGCATCAGTTTTGCGCCGCCGGTAGCCACCGCCCAATTGCAGTCGGAAAGCAGCGGACGTTGGATGGAGAGCATTATCCTGCGCGCTCGCACCTTGCTGGCTGAGCACATGAGGTAATCCTTCGCGTTTTAGAATGTACGGGCACGGGGTTGGTTTGTTAAATCGGGTAACCGGATTCCCCACGTTAACATTGTTTCTCGATGTTAACGGAACGTATTGTTACTCCGCAGGTGATCAACCCCACCCAACCCGCTACATTCTTGGGGTGGTCTTGTTCTTTTTCGAGTGTGTTGAGCCGTACCGGCCCAACACACTCGAAATATATTAAATCCCCGCTCCTCGAGAAGATGGCCGTCTAATGAGATTTAACATAACCGGGGAGCGGAGGTAGGGGGTGAGGGGCATAACCGAATTTGTTGCCTTGGCAATTGGTATTACAGTGAAAAACTTTC
>CALMGN010000055.1 GCA_937863605.1 uncultured Anaerolineaceae bacterium | reverse complement strand
TCTGTGCTTTACGACGGATCACGCGTCATCTCTTTCCTCCCCCTATATCAAAAGAGAGTGGAGCACCCCGGGCAGGAGTCCGCACGTGGTTTGCGCGTTCCTGCCCGGGTGTTACACCATGTTGATAACGGCAACCTAATCCGCTTGTTCCTTTTTTTCCAACTCGGTCAGCATGGTCTCATCCTGTTTCAGGTTGCGCCAGCGGACGATCAAACTGCCAATGTAGAACGCCAGAACCGCAAAAATAACTCCATATCCGGCGGCAAAATAATTCAGGGTGTTCGCGGGACCTTCCATCGTTGCTCTCCTCTCACTCTATCCAGCAGCCGGTTACGATTGCAGCTTCAACTTGAGCTGCTCGACCTTTTCTGACAGCGCACCCAGCCGCACCCGGTGCCACAATAACGTGACAAAACCGACTGTGAAGGTCAGCAGGCTGAACATGAAGGTCTGAGTCATCCTGGCAGTCATATCAAACGCCCCCTCAGCGCCCGGATCATTACTGCCGATCACCACCGGATGGATGGTGCGGAACAGTCGGATGGAGAAGAAGGTCAGCGGGACGCTCAAAAAGCCGATGATGGCATAAACAGCACCAAAGCGGGCGCGCCGCTCGGGTTCCTCGATGCCGGAGCGCAGCATCAGGTAGGCGAAGTACACCAGCTCCATGATGGTCGCGGTGGTCAAACGCGGATCCCAGGTCCACCAGGCGTTCCAGATCGGGCGCGCCCAGATGGAGCCAGTGACAATGGTGATCAACGCAAAGACGATGCCGATCTCCACCGCTGCCAGCTCGACCCGGTCATAGCGCGCATCCTTTTTGACCAGGTAAAGCACGCCGTAGAAGGCTGCTACGGCAAAGGCCAGCATGCCGACCCAGGCCGAGGCGACGTGGAAGTAAAAGACCTTCTGCACCAGGCCCATAACGCGTTCCAAAGGCGCATAGAAAAAGACCAGGGATACCGCTGTTACGAACATCGCGCCTGCGATGACGTCCAGCACGGTCAAAAATTTGGGTTTTGCGTTCATCCTATCCTCCATTGGCGAATGGTTATTCCTCAACCACGCTGTCAAACACCATAAAGGCGACAGCGGTAAATATGACATCATAGGTGATTAGCAAATTGATCCACGGCCGAATCTCGTTTATATCCAGTCCCTGCAAGTAGCCGCCCGTGGCTTTGACCGCCGCCACAAGGACCGGAATGGCTACCGGAAAGAGTAAAATCGGCAGCAGAATATCGCGCGTGCGCGCCTGAACTGCCATGCTCGAAAGCAGCGTACCAACCGCGACATAGCCCTCGGAGCCCAAAAGGATCGTCAGCAGCAAGCCGGGGATGAACAGGTTGGTATTGTACAGGACCGAATAAATCGGCAGGACGATGATGGCAACCAGCAGCATAAATACCCAGTTCGCCAGCGTTTTACCAAGGTAGATGGCTGCCCGGTCCACCGGAGCCAGCAGCAGCCCGTCCAGGCAGCCGCGGTCCTTTTCCACCGCCATCGAGCGGTTCAGGCCCAGTTGACCGGCAAAGGTGAACGTCACCCACAACACGCCGGCGGTGACGTTGGCCCGGACGGTTGATTCCAGTTCAAGCGCAAAATTGAAAATCAAAATGACCAGCAAGGCAAAAACCAGCATGGCCGAAATTAACTCGCGGCTGCGCCATTCCGCGCGCAGGTCTTTCCAGACCACCGCGCCTAACGCGCGGATAAACGGAGTTAACCCGCTCATGGGGCTGCCTCCGGTCGATGATTTTTTGAGTTGTTCTGTGCTTGTTCGAGCGTTTGGCGGTAGTAGCCCAGCAGGCCGTCGCGCGCGATGTCCTGGCGCTGAATGCTGCCCTGGATCATCCCGCGGGCCAGCACGTCAAAGCGCGTGGCCAAATCTTCGGTACGCGACAGATCATGCGAGGTCATTACCACGGTCCGACCGCGAACAGCCACCTGGCGCAGCGCGGCATCGAGCATGTCGCAGGCATCCTGATCCAGACCAGTATGCGGCTCATCGAGCAGCAGCACTTCGGGATCATGCAAAATCGCCCGACCGATCGCCAGCCGTTGTTGCATTCCGCGCGAGAATGTGCGCACCAGGTCGCGCCGGCGGCTGGTCAGACCAACCTGTTCCAATACCTCATCCATGCGCCTGGCCAGATTGTCAACAGCATACATGCGGCCGTAAAACAGCAGGTTTTCCTCAGCGCTCAAGTCACCGTATAGCAGAGGCAAATGGCTGACCACTCCCAGGCGTCGACGAACGTTGGCAGCCTGGTGCGGCAGGGAAAATCCGGCTACGCTGACATTTCCCAGCGTCGGGCGGGAAAGCGATGACAAAATCCGCAGAAAGGTCGTCTTGCCCGCACCGTTAGGTCCGAGCAGAGCGACAAATTCGCCTGATTCAACCCTGAAATCCAACTGGCGCAGCACAACTTTCGGACCAAAACGTTTGACAAGCCGACTGACTTCGATGATAGCGGTCATTAACAGACTACTTGGCTAAAGTTTGGAGTTTTTCTTTTAATTCCGCACGGCGTTTCTGATAAGCCTCTTCCGAGAGACTGCCAGATTGAAAGCTGTCGTCCAGTGCGATGATGGCATCCATGATTTCATCCGGGTTCTCTTCGCCGGGCCCTTCCGCGATCTCAGCCTCTTCGACGGACCGTTTCCGCTGACGCCACATCCAGAAACCAGCACCGACCAGAACCACTCCCAGCACGCCACCGCCAATGAGCAGCCCGGTTGAACTGCCCGTCTCGACGTTTACACCAGTGGAGATCCGACCGGAGAGCGTCATCTCCAGCGTGGAACCAGCTTGCAGCCCGGAGGCAGTGAACATATCCAGGTCGATGCCTTGCACCTGCCGCGTTCCGGTGCTCTGTAACTGGTCGCTGGTGAGTTTGACCGAACCCACCGGCAACATGATCACCGCCGCATCGACCTCCATAGGAATGGGGATGCTTAATGTCGTCTTGCGGCTGTATGGCAGGTCGTACGCAAACAATATCTGGGTTCCACCGCCAGGCAGGATGCTGGCAGAATCGGCGAATCCTTTTTCGGTCTGTATATAGCGCTCACCCAGGACGCTGTCCTGGAACTGCAGGTTGGTAGCACCTTGGGGCAGGTCAAATGCGACCGTCCCCTGACCGTCGGCTGAGACAATGGCTTTATCTCCGGTGTTGTTGAGGATGAACAGTTCAACAACCTGGACAACTTCTGTCTGGGTAAAATCAAAGAACAAATGCAAGCGGTCAGCGCGCAAAGCGCTCGAGTCGCTGGTTGTTTCGTAATACGGGATGGTCAATTCGACCACGGCTCCAGGCTGGGTTTCGGTGCTGTGATACACGTCCGAGCTAAAGGTCAGCCCCTGGTAATCCACGGTGGCAATGAAGGCGCGGCTGGAGATGAATTCAACGTTATTGAACTCGAAGCTACCGTCGGATTCAACTTCGGTCTCAGCCTGGTAAACTTGATTCAGGCTATCAAATCCGGCCAGGGTGACGGATAAATTATCGGGGATTTTGATCCCGTCGGCAACAGTGATTTTTCCAGTGATGGTCAGTTCAGCCGGCACGGCGGCTTCCGGCGTCCCGGCAGGTGTGGCTTCAGAATCCGGCAAATTTGGCTGAGGCAGCGGTTCCGCGCTACCAACCGGGATAGAGGTGGTCAGCGCTTCAGCTGAGGATTCGGTCGTGGTGGGCGCCGGGGTTACCGCGGCGGTCACACTCTGGGCAGAAAAGCTGAGCAGCCGAACATATTGCGCCACTCCGTTCAATTCGTCCGCGGTCAAGCTTCCACCAAAACCAGGCATGTCACCGATGCCACTTTCCGTCACGGCGGCAATTTCATCCAGCGACAACTGAGCCAGCCGGCCTGATTCCTTCTGCCAGTTAGGCGCATTTAATCCGCCCGTTCCCTGCTCGCCGTGGCACGACTCGCAGTTGGCGGAATAAATCTCTTTTCCTGAGGCAGCAGCGCTGCCCGAAAGCGAGAGGGTTAGCGCGTAGGACACAACGTCCCATCGTTGGCGGTCATCCAGGCTGGTGAAACCAGGCATATAGCGCTCCAGGTTGCCGTTGGTGACCATGTTATACCAATCCACCGGGCGGGCTGCAACTGCCAGCGCCGGGTCACCCAGGGCGGGCACCGGAACAGGTAAATTCCCGCTTTGCGGCCCGTCGCCCAGGCCAAGCCCACCGTGACACGGGGCGCATTTTTCTGTAAAAATGGCCGCCCCGGCCTGAGGGTCGGGCGGAACGATCGGATAAACCGAATCGGTTGCTGCAGGTGTATCCTGGGCTGAATACGACTCCGCATTCGGCGGCGGGGTAATATCTGAGGCTAAGGAAACAGCACAGCCTGAAAGAATGAGGATGGATAGGGCAAAAAGAATTAAGGCGGAACTTCTCTTGATATTGGGCATATTGAACTCGATTTTCAGTTTATTTACAGTGTGGTGCCGCAACGGGCGCAAAAAACATCGGAACTCAGCACCGGGTTGCCGCATTTGGGGCAAAAACCGGCCGATTTTTCCTGGCGCTCGCGGCGGCGTGCAGCGATCGCCATTTCCAGCTCATCCGTCCCATTGCTGGCACTGCGGCGGACATCCACCCGGCGGGCTGCAACGGCTGCTTCCAACCGGTCTTCGGCCGTGGAGCCACTGCCGTTACCGGGATCTAGTTGGTCCAGCTGGCGCAAGACATCCGCCCCCGAAGTCATCAGCGCGGTGCGCTGCACAGGGTAATCTTCAGCCGGGATTTTCCCCAGTGCCTGGTCAAAATCCAGCTCTTGCAGGGCAGTTAGGACCCGGTCGCGTTCGGCCAACAAAGCTGAGCGCTTATGATCAATATCGTCCGCAGATTTTTGATTGCCGACCAGCTTTTCACTGGCCTTGTGACGCGTTAGCGGCAGGCTGATGTAAATTCCCACCCCCAGCGCCAGTGCTAAAATTAACATTACCGAACCAAGATCCATCAGGAAGACGCTCCTCGAAAAATTAGATTATTGCAGCACTTGATCGATCACGTTTAGGATTTCTGCCGTGGAAAGGAAGGGTCCCTTTTTCACGTAGGCCAGTTTGCCTTCGCGGTCTATGATATAGGTCTCCGGTACCCCCTGAATACGGAACATCTGCGAGACTTTGGTTCGCAGGTCAGGACCATTGGCATAGGTCAGGCCGAATTTATTGATAAAGCCGAGCGCTTCGGGTTCGGTGTCCACGTAATCAACACCCAGGAAAAACACTTCACCGCCAGGTTTATAGTATTGGTATGCGGATTCCAGTTCAAAGGCTTCCTGCTCGCAGGGCTTGCACCAGGACGCCCAGAAATTGACCACGATCACCTTGCCCGCCAGGTCAGCCGTATTGATCGTCTCGCCGTCGAAGGTGGTGACCGAGAATCCAGGTACTTTCTGGCCTACCGTGATCGGACCAGACTGGGCTCGCCGTAACCCCAAACCAACCAGCACTAAAAAAGCCACCAGACCGGCAAAAGCCAGCCCGACCACCCAGGTCGGAAGACGGTGGGATTGTTCCTGGGTCTTCATTTCATCTGGAACGGAATTCATCATTTATCCTCATACCATAAAAATCGACTGGCTTACTCGCCGCGTTTCCGATGTTGTTCTAGTTCGGCTTCCAACTGGGAAAAGTACGGGTCCGTTTGGTCAGACTCACCCGGTGGAGGTGTGATCTGAGCAGGTTTATTTTTTTTCATCGACCGAAGCACACGATACACCAGGTATACTCCACCCAGGAAAATGAGCGGCGGCAGGATGTACACCAGCCAATTCAGCCCGCGTGTCGGCGGGGTACTGAGCACCCGGTCGCCGTACTGGGCAACAAAATAATCCTTGATCTGGTCTTCTGACCAGCCGGCAGCCAATTTCTCACGGATCAAAGCACGCCATTGAGCACAGGCTGTGGTCGGGCAAACGTCCAGCGATATATTCTCGCATACCGGACAATAGAGGTTCTTGGCAACCGCATTGACCTCGTTATCCGATGGCGTGGGGCTCTGCGCTTGAACGCTGAAATACGAAATACCGGTCCATAACAGCCCGATAAAGAGCGCAATTAATGGGAGGAGGATATGTTTTTTCATTGCTGTATTCATTCATCCAATCCGTGATGGTTAATCAGCGCTTTGCACTCCCGAGGCTGCCATTTTGCGTTTGGCAGCTCGAACCCGGACCGACTCAGGGTCTTTATCCGGCCAGGCAGCTACCAGCGTTCCAAAGATGAAGACAAAACCACCCACCCACAGCCAGTTGACCAGCGGGTTGTGGTACACCTTGAAGGTCACTCCGGTGGAAGAAATCGGTTCCCAGTCAACCAGCAGTACATACAAGTCATCTTCCATTGTGCTGCGTACGCCGGGGATGGTCATGGGCTGCTGCGAGTCATAGTAGTAATCGCGGCGCGGGTAGAGCTGGCCCAGGTATTTTCCGTCACGCTCCACTGAAACCACCGCCCGCGCTACATTCCGACCGTCAGCCGTATCGAAGATGTCGAGTTTATCAAAGGTTATGGTGTAGTTTCCCAGATTCATCTGCCCGCCCGGCGGGATAGTCCCCTGTGTCTCGGTCTGGAACAACTCAATGCCGATGATGCCAAGCGCCATCAAAACCACGCCAATGTGAATGATATAGCCGCCGTAACGACGGCGGTTGCGGCTTGCCAAATTCCACAGGGCGGTAAACACATTCTCTTCGCTGCGGCGTATTCTGGCAGCCACACCGCGGTAATACTCATATAAGGTGATAAAGGCCACAAAGGCGCACAGCCAGAAAGCCAGCAGCGCAGGCAAGGAACGCACGCCCAGAACAAAGGCAATGACAGGGATCGCCAGCGAAACAACGAACGGTTTCCACATGGCTTTACCAAGCGTTTTCACAGTTGAGTGTCCCCAGGCGGATAGCGGCGCGACTCCCATCAGCAGCAGCAAGCCGGCAAACAAGGGACCGGTTGAGCGTTCGTAGAACGGCGGACCCACGGTCACTTTCTGGCCAGTGAACAATTCGGAGATGAGCGGGAAGAGCACGCCCCAGAAACACACGACCAGAATGCCCATAAAAAGCAGGTTATTGAGCAAGAAGAGTGCCTCGCGCGAAAGCAATGAATGCATTTCACCTTCAGAGCGTAGC
This sequence comes from uncultured Anaerolineaceae bacterium, assembly GCA_937863605.1. GTDB lineage: Bacteria > Chloroflexota > Anaerolineae > Anaerolineales > Anaerolineaceae > Bellilinea. The sequence goes on along the minus strand of CALMGN010000055.1, from coordinate 2,325 downwards.
GCGTTCCAACGGTGCAGCAGCAGCGCCAGGGATACGGCAAAGGTAATGCCGATATAACCAAAGAACAAAGGCCCGATGGCGCTCTGCGAGAAGGCATGTACCGAAGACAACACCCCTGAACGCGTCAGGAAAGTGCCAAAAATAACCAGCGAATAGGTCAGGACAATCAGGATCATATTCCAGCGCTTGAACAGTCCGCGCTTTTCCTGGATCATGACCGAATGCAGGAAGGCTGTACCCGAAAGCCATGGCATGAAGGCGGCAATTTCCACTGGATCCCAGGCCCAGTAGCCTCCCCAGCCGAGCACATCATAGGCCCAGCGGCTGCCGAGCACCAAGCCAAGCGAGAGGAACAACCAGGCAACCAGCGACCAGCGGCGGGTGACGCGAATCCAGCGGTCATCGGTGCGCCCAGTGATCAGAGCGGCGATGGCGAACGCAAACGGGATGACAAACGCCACAAATCCGAGATACAACATCGGCGGGTGAATGACCATACCCGGATGGCGCAGCAGGGGGTTCAACCCGCGCCCGTCAAACGGGACCAGCGAAGTGGCGCCGGTGGGTTGGAACATGGCAACGGCCTGGCTGCCGCCGGCTGTCTGCCAGAAGCGTACAAACGGGTTCTCGAAGAAGATGCTCATGCCAACGAAGAACACCAACGTAACCAGAGAAACCACAATCACCCAGGGAAGAAACTCGCGGTCGCGGTCCCATTTACGCAGGGTGACCGCTGACGCGAACGAAGCCAGCAGCCAGGACCAGAAAATCAACGAGCCAGCCTGCCCACCCCACAACGCGGTGACCTTCAAGTACAGGGGCATGGTGCTGCTGGTGACGTTATAGACATACTGAACCTGATAATCGCCGGTAACGAGCAGGTAGATGATCGAAAGCGCAACCAATGAGATCAACGGGAAAGTCAGCAGCATCGCTTTGCGGGCGCTTTCTACCCAGGCAAGCGAATTTTTACGAGCGCCGTACACTGCTGCAAAAATGCCGTAAACCGAAACCACCAGCGTGATTACCAGGGCACCGAAGCCAAAGTTCGAAACCATGATCACTCCATTTAACGGGTAAAATTAAGGAAGCCGGGCGGTGTACACCCGGCGATTTGTTTTAAATAGGTTGACTTAACCACCCTCAGCCTGTTCGGGAACTGCCTCTTCATACTTGGTTGGACACTTGAGCAGGAGTTCCTGGGCAACAAACACACCATTTTCGTTCATCCGACCGGTCATAATCGCCTGTGCCTCATTGCGCAGCAAGTCAGGCATGACGCCGTTATATTCTACAGAAATGCGCGAGCGCGATGGGTCGATAACTGCCTGATGCAGGACTTCCGCCAGACCGCCTTGCGCCTCGATATCGGCATTATCGCCGGGGACATGAGCCACATCAAAGGTCAACTTGAGGTTTTTCGCATCGTACACGATCGTGTCGCCAATGACTGCGCCGGATACCCGAATTTCGCGTCCATACACATCCGTGCTTTTTTGATTCAGCTCATCTACCGTTAAGAAGTACTGGGCGCTGGCCTGGGTGGAAGTGAAGATCAGGTAGACGACGGCTGCAACAATCAGCAAACCGCCGATAAAAAACTTTGCGCGGTTTCGCGGTGCAATTTTAGATGCGCTTTCGTTTAACGCCATGTTGCCTCCATGGTGAAGAAGTTTTGGGTTTTAAGCCATTACTTTCAACCCTACCTTAATTTTCCACATTTGGATTAATGCAAGGTTAAGGAATGGGTATTTATGGCTAAGAAAAGAATTTTTGTTTGTGAATACCGTAATTATTGGATCGCGAAATTATAACAGAAAATTTTGCGATTTTCCGTTAGATTCTAGATTAACCTTGTCGAATTTGTCCATTGTGCCAACAGGCCCGGTTAATAGCAGCAGACCAGCCAATCGGGCAGGCTGTCCAGCAAGCAATCCATAACCGTCTGGGTGCCGGCCTCGAAAACGCTGTAATTCCCGTAGGCCTCTCCCCCATCCACGCCGACCAGATCGGTGACCCCGCGCAGGATCAAACAGCGCACCTGGCTGCGGGCGGCGGTCCAGGCAATGGCACCGCTTTCCCAATCGGCGGCAACCGCCTGGTAGCGGGCAATAAGCTGCGGCACTTCATCCGCCAGGATGTCCCGGTCAGCCGAGATCAAGCGTTCCCGCCGGACGGGAAGCGGGTACGGCTCACTCAGCCAGGTCAAATCGAGACGGGTGGCGTAATGATCAATGGCTGCCTGCGGGTCGCCCATCTGCTCGACAATGTCATATACCAGAGTGGCTTCGGCTAACAGAATATCGCCTTTGGCCGCATGCCCGG
>CALMGN010000054.1 GCA_937863605.1 uncultured Anaerolineaceae bacterium | reverse complement strand
GCTTATTACGAAGGCGAGATCGCACGGGCCATCGCCGCAGTCATCGCTGAGGCTGGCGGCTGCTTGACTGAAGCCGACCTTGCCGATCACGCCAGCACCTGGGTCGAACCGATTTCAGTAGAATATCAGGGGCTGCGTATTTGGGAGTGCCCGCCCAACGGCCAGGGGCTGGCTGCGTTGATTGCTTTGAACCTGATCAAAGGTTTTGACTTGACCGCCATGAATCCGCTCGGTGCCGAACGGCTGCACCTGCAGATAGAGGCCATGCGGCTGGCGTTTGCTGACGCCTTCTACTATATCGCTGACCCGGCTTTTAGCGAAATTCCTTTGACCGGCCTCTTGTCGGAAGTGTATGCCGCTGACCGGCGGAAATTGATTAACCCGCTGGCTGCCCTGCCGCAAGTCGACCACGGTAAGCCGCCAGCGGTCAGCGACACGGTCTATTTCTGCGCCGTGGACGAACATGGCAATGCCTGTTCATTTATTGCCAGCAATTACATGGGATTTGGCACCGGTATTGTCCCGCGCGGCTGGGGATTTACCCTGCAGAACCGCGGGCACAACTTCAGCCTTGATCCGACCTCTCCCAATTCCCTGGAACCGGGAAAACGCCCGTACCACACCATCATCCCAGCCATGGCGACACACGCGGGAAGCGGAGAATTGCACGGTCCCTTCGGTGTGATGGGCGGCTTTATGCAGCCGCAAGGCCATTTGCAGGTGGTCATTGGCATGCAAAACGATCGGCTCGACCCGCAAGCTGCGCTGGACCGCCCGCGTTTCTGCCTGACGCCTGACGGCGCTCGCCCGCAAATCGCGTTGGAGGAAGGCATACCACCGCAGACCCTGGCGCGCCTGGCAGAGATGGGTCATCCGGTTGAACAGGTCAGCGGGATGTCGCGCGCCATGTTTGGGCGCGGCCAAATCATCCTGCGCGACTCGCAGACAGGCGTGCTGTGCGCCGGGTCCGACCCGCGCGCCGATGGCTGTGCCATACCGCAGGTGTAAAATTTCGGGGGCAATTCCAAAACCAAAAATGACTTCCGTAGGTCGAATTGAGGGCGGTGAATTAGATTAGTCCTACCTTTAACCACTCCCTCCGGAAATCCGACGAACCTTTTACCCTGGACGTCGGATTTCGGGGCTGCATAGCGGATTCCCTTTTCGGAGTGCCTTCCCGCCCCTCTATCCGACCTACGGATTTTCCTATATGGCCTGATAGCCCGGGAAGGACGAGGTAAAAAAAGCCTTACAATCCTGCAAGACTCCTTATGCCTTGCCCATACCACCAACGACTTCCGTAGGTCGAATTGAGGGCGGTGAATTTGAAAAATCCTACCTTTAACCACTCCCGCCCCTCTATCCGACCTACGGTTTTTAACTGTATGGTCTGATAGTCCGGTGAGGGCGAGGACATTATCCATCGTGATAAAATACCCCTATGGTTGAACTATCGGATCATCTTCAGGGTATTTTAGCCACCCTGCCGCTCAAACCTGGCTGCTACATCTATAAAAACGCGGAAAACACCGTCATTTACGTCGGTAAGGCGGTCAATTTACGCAACCGGGTGCGTTCCTACTTCCATTCCAGCCCTGACCAGGACTTTAAAACCCGCCAGCTGGTCACCCACATCTCGGATATCGAATGGATCGTGGTCGCCTCCGAACTGGAAGCGCTGATCCTGGAGATGAACCTGATCAAGAAACACCGGCCGCGCTATAACATCCGTCTCAAGGATGACAAGCGCTACCCGTACATCAAGGTTCACTGGGGCGACCCCTTTCCCAAGGTCACCGTCACCCGGCAGATGGTCAAAGACGGTTCGCGCTACTTTGGTCCATACACCTCCGCCTGGGCAGTGCACCAGACGCTGGATGTGCTGCGCCGCATTTTCCCCTACCTGACCTGCGACCGTGAAATCACCGGGCAGGATGAACGTCCCTGCCTGTACTACGACATCAAGCTGTGCTCCGGACCGTGCATCGGCGCGATTAAGCAAGAACCTTACCGGCAGATGATCGAGGACCTTTGCCAGTTTCTCGAAGGCCGCACCGAACCGATCGTTGCCCGCATGCAAGTTGAAATGCAGGAAGCGGCTGAAAATTTACTCTTTGAACGCGCGGCTGCCCTGCGTGACCAGATCCACGCCATTGAAAAAGTGGTCGAAAAACAAAAAGTAATCTCCAACGACCAGCTGGATTCGGATGTGATCGCCATGGCGCGTGACAACGGCGAAGCCTGCGTGCAGATTTTCTTCATCCGCGGCGGCAAAATGATCGGGCGTGAGTATTTCATCCTGGAAGGCGCGCAAGATGAGCCTGATTCCGAGGTGATTGCCGAATTCGTCAAACAGTTCTACTCGGAAGCCGCCAGCATCCCCAGCCAGGTTCTGCTGCCGCAGGAGGTTGAGGAAGCCAAAATCATCCAGCAGTGGATGCGCCAGAAACGCGGCGGACCGAAGGTCGAACTGATCGTGCCGCATGAAGGCACGCCGCAGGATTTGATTCAAATGGCCACCGAAAACGCGGTTGAGACGTTGCGCTCGCTGAAAGCCCAATGGGAAGTGGATACCAACCGCCAAAGCGAAGCGTTGGCAGAGATCCAGCAGGCGTTGAAGCTCAAGGATCCGCCCAACCGCATCGAATGTTACGACATTTCCAACACCCAGGGCACGGCTGCAGTCGGCAGCATGGTGGTATTCGAACAGGGGGTGCCGAAAAAGTCGTTATACCGCCGCTTCAATATTCAGACGGTCAACGGCCCCGACGACTTTGCCAGCATGGAGGAAGTACTCACCCGCCGCCTGCGCCGCTGGCAATCCGCACAGGAAAATCGTGGACCCGGCGTCAAAGTTGACCCTTCTTTTGCTTTTTTACCCGACCTATTGATTGTGGATGGCGGCAAGGGTCAGTTGGGAAGGGCTGTGACGGTGCTGGAGCGGTTCAATTTGCTCGATAAAGTTCCGGTGACGGGTTTGGCCAAGCAGCAGGAAGAGTTTTTCGTCCCCGGAAAGTCCACCTCAATCCTGCTGCCGCGCCATTCGCAAGGCCTGTATCTGGTGCAGCGTATTCGCGACGAAGCGCACCGCTTTGCCATCACCGCCCACCGCAACCGGCGTTCCAAGGCCGGGCTGGCTTCGCGCCTGGATAGCGTTCCTGGGATCGGCCCCTCACGGCGTAAAGCGCTACTGCAAAAATTTGGCAGCATCGAAGGCATCCTCTCCGCCAGTGTGGAAGATTTGACCAGCATCAAGGGGATCACCGAAGACCTGGCACTGGCGCTGCGCGCCCAATTAGAATAACTTCAAAATCATTTATTTTTCTGTTTGGAAGAGTTGAAAAGTGCCCGTCTTAGTCTTCCTGATACAGAAACAAAATTACCCCGGTTTTAGGATAGAGTTTGTAAACTTGACTTCGAATGGCACGTATTAGGAGAACCCCGTAACATTCACCCATGGAAAGCGTTGTAGTATGGGATGGCGCAATCAAAGTATCAAAATGGGGGGAAAAGCAATTGAATGAACAGCTGCGCATCCTCAAAATCGATTCCTAAGAAGTAATTTTTCGACAAGCACCCCTACCTTTTGCACACAATAACTTCCCCTTGGGGCGCTACTGCCCCAAGGGGAAATGCAGGTCTCGCGGTTAGACCTAACCCTTACGGGCAGGAAACCGTGGGATTCCAGTCTTCGAGAATTCCAGCCGGGTTTACCTGCCAGATCCAGGCATGCAGCACGTACACCCCAAGCGCTGCGTTCAAGTGCAGGCTTTCTCCCAGCAGCTCCGGGGGTTGGCTGTTCCCAGCTGAATCCCAGGCATCAGCCGGTACAATGTATTCCACTGCGCCTAGTCTCAGTTGCCCACCGATGGTGCGGTTATAGACCATGGCTTCAGGCTGGTTCGCATCCAGACTGGTATCGAGCAGGGTTGGGTTGATGTAATGGTAACCCATTGCTCCGACGCCGGGTTTCTCAAAGCAGTAATCCAGGCCGGGGATCAGAGCGTAGCCATCAGCCGCGGCAGCCTCCAGAGTGTGGTATTTGGCCGTGGCAGCCCGAACCTGCGCCAGGTCGCCAGCGTCGGTGGCATAAGCTACGGACACAAATCCCAAGGACAAACCCAACAATACAATCACTACAACAATCATTCGTTTCATCATCATCACCTTTCTGATCCGAATTAGAATCTTTTCGGAAATTTAATAAGATTTTGGACGCTTGTGCGCAGCCATGCTGCGTAAAACACCCACATTCCACTTTTTCCGTTAGACCCGTTTGAAACCCGGTTCTTAATGGTTAAAATACGGGTCCAACACACTGACTTCGGTGATTCGATCCACTGGAAGCTGGTTGCGCTGGGCTGCGCTGCGAATCGCTTCCGGTG
>CALMGN010000053.1 GCA_937863605.1 uncultured Anaerolineaceae bacterium | reverse complement strand
CCATACAAATGTATGCCATGCTCCCCGTATTTGAATAGCGGGGAGTTTTTCATTCCGTGTTATCTGTACATATCTGCATTATGATTGCGTATTTGTACAAAACGTGGTACATTGATCATACTATTCATCAGGCCATCAATCGGTAAACGGAGTGTTTTTTCATGATTGAAAGAACGTTGACAACCAAAATGATCTCCCTGGCACAGAAATTCCAGGTAATCACCCTTACCGGGCCGCGCCAGTCTGGCAAGACTACCCTCGTCAGAGCCGCATTTTCATCCTTACCCTATGTCTCCCTTGAAGAACCTGATATTCGCCAGATTGCGCTGACCGACCCCCGCGGTTTCCTCTCCAACTATCCCGCCGGTGCGGTCCTGGATGAAATCCAAAATGCCCCCGAATTGTTTTCCTACATCCAAAGAATTGTGGACGAAAACCGGCAGGTTCAATTCATCCTGACGGGCTCATCGAATTTCCTGTTGATGGAGAAAATCAGCCAAACCCTGGCGGGTCGTACCGCCGTGCTGCATTTGCTGCCCTTTTCTTTTGACGAACTGGAACCATTGGCAGAGCAATACGAAAGCCTGATTTTTAAAGGTCAATACCCGCGCATTTACGACCGTGACATCGCTCCCACCGATTTTTATCCGTCCTACATCCAGACCTATGTCGAAAGGGATGTACGCCTGATGAAAAATATCGGGGATATCAACGCCTTTATCCAGTTCACGCGGTTGTGCGCGGGACGGATCGGGCAGCTGCTCAATTATGCCAGTCTGGCGAGTGATGCCGGCATCAGCCCCAACACTGCTAAATCATGGCTGTCGGTTCTGGAAAGTTCTTACATCCTGTATCGCCTTCAACCCTATCATCGCAATTTCAACAAGCGGCTTGTGAAATCGCCCAAGCTCTATTTTTACGACACGGGGGTCGCTTGCTCGCTGCTTGGCATACGCGAGGATGATCAGGTCCAGTTGCATTACATGAAAGGCTCACTTTTTGAAAATTTGATCATCAATGAGTTCATCAAGCGCAATTTCAACCGTGGCGAGAACCGCCAGCCGTATTTCTGGCAGGACAACCATGGCAAGGAAATAGACTGCCTGTTGGTAGATGGCGAAAGAGTCACGCCGATTGAGGTTAAATCAGGGAAAACGATGTCCACCAGCTACTTTGACAATCTCAAATACTGGCGAAGCCTGGCAGATCTGCCGGATGATCGAGGTTATGTGGTCTATGGCGGGGACCAATCGATGCAAACCAGCGCCGGAGCATTGATCAGTTGGCGGAACTTGGACCGTATCCCTGATTAAAAGCTACTTCGCCAATTAACATCCTGATACAAAACCACAGCAAATTATTTCCCAATGGTTTTTGCTCTTGGGGCTCAGTATAAAAGATCAGTACTGTACAACCACTATCTTAGTGCGGACCAGATCGGATATACGGGTA
>CALMGN010000052.1 GCA_937863605.1 uncultured Anaerolineaceae bacterium | reverse complement strand
CGCCAGCCGGATTTCTGGCGCGGCAGCCTGGCAATCATTGGCAAACGGGTGGAGCGCTACCTCGCGTTGTAATCCCAAATGGGATGCCACAATTCTCGCTAAAGTACCGTGAACAGTATTATTGAAAGCGACAAGAGCGTCCAACTGGACGCTCTTGTCGCTAATTCTTGGTATTTGTTTAGAATTTACGAAAACCAACCTGATTTATTACCAAGAAGGTTGACAAAAATTTTACAATCGTTAAACTTGAATATGGGATGTTAGTCATTTCCCCATTTTCAGCAAACAATGAAGGTGGGGGGAAATGCAATCCAGCTGGGTCGCGGCCGAAAATGGCGAACCTTTTCGGGAACATGCAAATCGTTATTCGGACTGGCGCCTTGAAATAGCGATCAGTTCGGGGGTGTCTTTGGAGGAAAATCATGAATTCAGGCGTATCAAGATGGCTTTACCGCGTATCGTCACTGGTGATCATCAGTGTGCTTGTTGCTGGTCTGGCGCTTGGCGATGCCCGGCCGGTGGAAGCAGCGACAATTACCGTCGATGATGACTACACCGCGGCAACTCCTGGGTGGGGGACAACCGCCTTTGCTACCATACAGGAAGCGGTTAATGCCGCTGCTGCTGGCGATACGGTTGACGTCAAAGCCGGAACTTATATTGAGCAAGTGACGATTACAAAAAACCTGACCTTACACTCTACAGAAAACGCTGTTATTCAGGCATACGATAGCATGACCCAGGATTGCACATCACCGCAACTCCCAGAAAACCGACCCATTGTTTGCGTCAGTAACAGCTTTGTGACTATCCAGGGATTTACGATCGACGGCGTATCCAAAGCGCTTACCAACCCGCGTTTAATGGGGATCGCCTTCCGCAATGCCGGCGGCGTGGTGCAGAATAATACGATTCAAAACATTCGTTTCGCCACGATGAGCAGCCTTCAAGAAGGCGTGGGTATTTATCTCTATAATTCCGATCTAACCGCCCGCACAATAAACATAATTGGCAATACCATTACCGGATTTAATAAAAACGGGATCACCCTGACCTCGCACAGCAGTTGGGATCCCGTATCTTTCCTAATTCAGGGTAATACTATAACCGGCCTTGGTCCAAACCAGACCACGGTCCAGAACGGCATTCAAATCGAACTGCCGAGAGGCAGCGGGATCATCACAGGCAACACGATTTCTAATATTGCCTATAATAACACAGCAAATCCCAACGCCCTGGTCGCTAATAGTATCTTGAATCTTAATACGCTATCTATGGCGACAACTGACAACACCATAACCGGAGCACAAGGCGGCATTTTCTATTTCGATGCTCAAGGGCAGATCAGCAATAACACCATATCGGTGGTTAAACCTGGTTTAAATGCTTTCGGCATCCTGGCATCCGACCCGCCCTGGGCTGTTCCTTCACCCTATGACAGTACCTATATCTCTGGAGCCACCTCCAATAATGCGTTTAACGGAGCTGCCCTTCAGGCTGTGTTGAGCATCGAAGTTGCTGGAAATACCGTGGCATTTCCAGGGACGAGCAAATCGAGCACAAAAGGAATTGCAGCTGAAGCGGGGATTGGTGGGTTGGAACTAGACTTGAATGTTCACGACAACAC
>CALMGN010000051.1 GCA_937863605.1 uncultured Anaerolineaceae bacterium | reverse complement strand
GAGATTCCCGACCCATTCCAGACCCTGGTGGTCATCCCAGCCATGATCACCAGCCGCAAAGAAATCGATTCACTCGCTCACCAGCTCGAATTGCATTATCTCCGCAACCCAGAACCCGGGCTGATCTTTGCCCTGCTGACCGACTTCACCGATGCGGACAAAGAATCCTTGCCGGAGGACGAGGGTCTGGTTCACTATGCCATATCGGTGGTCGAGGCGCTCAATCTTAAGTATGATTCCCCTGCCCCCATCGATGATATTAACCGGAGCCTGGAGGCCGAGCCCCAGAACAGTGCCACACTCTTTTACTTCCTGCATCGAAAGCGGTTGTGGAACCCTTCCGAAAGAAAGTGGATCGGCTGGGAGCGCAAGCGTGGCAAGCTGCATGAGTTAAATATGCTCCTGCGCGGCGGGAATAACCTGTCGTTTATCACCCCCAGCGACGGCATAAGTGCCACAAGTGTAAGCAGTGGAGCGCTGCAGCATATCCGTTTCGTCATCACACTCGACACAGACACGATCCTTCCGCGGGGTGCGGCCTGCCGGTTGGCCGGTACCCTGGCCCACCCGCTCAACCGCGCTGTGTTCGATGAAAAAACCGGGCGCGTTATTTCCGGTTACACCGTTCTGCAGCCGCGAATGGAAATTCACCCCAAAAGTTCAAACCACTCCTGGTTCACGCGCTTCTTCGCGGGAGATGCCGGGCTGGACCTGTACACTCTGGCCGTCTCTGACGCCTATCAGGATCTATTCGAAGAGGGGAGCTACGTTGGCAAAGGCATTTACGATGTGGATGCCTTCATGCGCAGCGTGGCCAGGCATATTCCTGAAAATACCGTCCTCAGTCACGATCTCCTGGAGGGACTGATGGGCCGTGCTGGACTGGTCACCGATATCACCATGATCGAGGACTACCCGCAAAATTACCTCATTCAGGCTATGCGCCAGCGGCGTTGGATGCGCGGAGACTGGCAGCTTCTGGCGTGGTTGTTCCAACCCGGCCGGTTTGGATTGGCTTTCTCGGTGATCGATCGCTGGAAGATTTTCGATAACCTGCGCCGCGCCATGCTCGCTCCAACCCTTCTGCTGACCTTCATTCTGGGCATAATTTTCCTGCCTGGCCTGGCTGGTCTCTGGACAGCGGTGGTTTTACTCACTCTCGGCATCCCAATATTAACGGGTTTAACCCGCAGTGCGCTTCAAATCTTGGGAGGAGAGGTTCCGAGGATTGCCCTCCGCCCATTGGGTTGGAACCTCATTCGCTGTCTTCTAGCAGTAGCTTTCCTGCCTTATGAAGCCTATATCTCCATAGACGCTGCACTCACCACGCTCTATCGTTTGTTGATCAGCCGCCGTGACCTTTTGCAATGGACGACTGCAGCTCAAACCGCCCGGGTATTCGGCGCGCAAGCCCGCCGAAATGTTGCCTGGCAGAAAATGGGAGCGGTTGCTGCCCTGGCTTTGATTCTTACTACGGGGTTGCAGCTCATTTCTGGCGTCACCAGAAGTGGTGTGGCGCCAGTGCTGATCTATGCTTCCCCGGTGCTGTTGCTGTGGTTGCTCTCTCCATTGATCGCCTGGTGGATTAATCGGCCGATCACCGAACATTCGAATCCTTTGAACGAGAACCAGGTAAATCTCTTGCGTCAGGTCACACGGCGAACCTGGGGTTTCTTCGAACGATTTGTCGGACCAGAAGATCACTGGTTGCCGCCCGATCACTTCCAGGAATCACCCGTTGGAACGATTGCTCACCGCACTTCGCCAACCAATATCGGATTAATGCTCACGTCCACCCTGGCTGCTTATGACCTTGGCTATCTGGACCAGCTCGGGCTGGCAACCCGGCTAGTCACCACAATGGAGACACTCGACCAGCTTGAGCGCTATCGCGGACATTTCCTGAACTGGTACGATACCCTGACCCTTCAACCGCTCCACCCGCGCTATATTTCCACAGTGGACAGCGGTAATCTGGCTGCCAGTCTGATTGTTACCGCCCAGGCGTGTAAGACGATGCCCAACGAACCTGTTTTCCGCTGGGACTTATGGCAGGGTTATCTGGACACACTATCAAATCTGACTGAAACGCTGACAGGCATGCGCAAAGCGGAGTTTGATCAGCAGGTGGAAGAAATTAACCACCGAATCACGGCGATTCACGCCGAAATTCTGACGGTACAATCTCAACCTGAGCGCTGGTACCCCCTTTACCTGAAGGTTAGCGGGCCATTCTGGCAAGACCTTTCTCGCCGTCTGATGGAACTTGTAATGGTCGGCCGCTCCGCATTCGACCTGGCGACACTCGGGAAGCTGCAGGAAGTGGCGTCACAGACTGAGCGGCATCACCTCGCTGTGCAGCGTACGATCATTGAACTGGTACCCTGGATTCCACTATTCGAGGATTCTCCTGCGTGGTTCCAACAGTCTCAAGGTGTTAAAACGATGGCCGCTCTGAGAACCTGTTTACCTTACAACATTGCGTTTGGTCAGGTTCATGGTCACATCGCGGAGGCGTTACAACAAATCGACATCCTGCGCAGTACCTTAACTGAACCGGACCACTCGGTGGGGGGTGTAGAAACACCTGACCTTGTATCACGGAATGCTGCGCGGGTATGGCTGGAGAAGTTGATCCAGGCGCTCGAACATGCGGGTGAAAATGCGGATTCGTTGGTGGCAAAATATGCTTTTATCTTTACACGAGCCGAACAATTTGTTAATGAGATGGATTTCCGCTTTCTCTATCATTTACAGCGGCGCGTCTTCCACATCGGATTAAACCTCGTCACCGGCCAGCTCGACCAAAACTATTACGATCTTCTAGCCTCAGAAGCGCGGATTTCTTCCATCATCGCTATCGCTAAGGGGGAAGTGCCGCAATCTCACTGGCTGCACCTGGGCCGACCAGTAACACGGGTCGAGGGTTCGTATGTCTTGCTCTCGTGGAGCGGGACGATGTTCGAGTACTTAATGCCACCGCTTTTTTTACGCTCCTACCCTGGAACATTACTGGCAGACAGTACCCGGGGAGCGGTTCTCCAACAGATTGCCTATGGAAAAGCGAGGGGCGTTCCCTGGGGTATTTCCGAGTCTGGCTTTTACCGATTCGACGCCAATCAGAATTACCAATATCGCGCTTTTGGCGTGCCCGGACTGGGATTTAAACGTGGATTGGGAGACGACCTGGTCATTGCCCCTTATGCCTCGCTTATTGCAATTGGTTTTGATCCACATGCTGTAGCTCGAAATCTTGCCAGCCTTATCAAGCATAAAATGATCGGGTTGTACGGCGTTTACGAAGCGATTGATTTCACCACCGACCGGTTACTGCTATATGAAACGTCTGCAATCGTGAGCGAATACATGTCCCACCACCAGGGCATGATCTTAATGGCAATGGCCAACTTCCTCAACGATGACATCATGGTCCGGCGAATGCACAGCGACCCGCGCATCCAGAGCGTTGACTTGCTGTTGCAGGAGCAGATCCCGCATGCTGTCCCATCGCAAGATCCCTACGCAGAGGACGTTAAGGGGGTACAACGCTTAACGGCAGTTCCGGAAGAAATCATTCCCTGGAGAGTGCCCGTGCAAACTCCCATTCCTCAGGTAAACCTTCTCTCGAACGGCAGCTACAATGTGCTGCTTTCGAATATGGGCGGCGGTTACAGCTCCTGGCGCGATATTGATCTGACCCGCTGGCGGCCAGATGGTGTTTTGGATCCGTGGGGAACCTGGATCTATATCCAGGAAATGGGGGCGGAATCGCAAAACAAAAGCCAGCTCTGGTCAGCCGCCCACCAACCAATTCCTGGCAACGCAGCGGATATGCAGGTTACTTACTTCGCCCATATGGCTGTCTTCCGCCGTACGGAAAACGAGATCACCTCGACTTTGGAAGTCACGGTAGCTCCAGACGACCCGGTAGAGATCCGGCGGATCCACCTGCATAATAACATCGGAGACACTCGCGAACTCCGCTTGACCTCCTATGGTGAAGTGATCCTCGCACCACAGTCCGCTGATGCCCGCCACCCGGCATTTAATAAGCTGTTTATCGATAGCGAGTTCGTTCCAGAACTGAATTTACAAATTTTCGTGCGCCGTCCGCGCTCCAATCAGGAGCCACCCATCTACCTGGGGCATATGCTGGTGGTCGAAGAGAGCCATGCAGCTGCAAGGCATGAAGCAGACCGTTATCGGTTTATCGGCAGAAATCAATCCTTACACAGTCCGACCGCCCTGACTTCGCAGCAGTACCTCACAGGCACATCCGGCGCGACCTTAGACCCAATCTTCGCCCTGGGTCAGGAGATCAGACTGGATCCACACGCAAGCGCAGATCTAGCCTACCTTACCTTCGCTGCAGACAGCCGCGAAGCCATTCTTGCACTGGCCAAACGGTATCGCAATTGGACTCTGATTGAGCATTCTTCCTACCAGGCCAATATCGCCGCCCAGGCCTGGTTGGGGAAGCAGGACATTACCACTCAAGCCCTCAAAGACACCTTGCAACTCCTCTCGGCACTGATCTATTCTTTCAAAGGTGTCCGCGCTTCTCCAGAAACGATCGCTGCCAATCGGCTTGGCCAGCCGGGGTTGTGGCGATTTGGAATCTCCGGCGATTATCCCATCCTGTTGGTAGAACTGGACAATCCCAAACAAATCGACCTGGTGCGCGAAGCCCTGCTCGTGCACAAGTTTTTACGAAGCCGCGCGTTTAAGCTGGATGTGGTAATTATCAATCGCCAACCGACCGATTACGGTGCAGAGTTGAATGGGATGCTCTATCGCCTGGTCAGCAAAGTGAACGGTGAGGAGTGGCTGCACCAGCGTGGAGGAATCTTCGTTCTTTACGGCGACCAGATGGAGGCTGAGGAACATACCCTGCTGCAGACAGCGGCGCGTGTATTTCTCGTTGGGGCCAATGGGCCTTTGGGTAATCAAATGCCGGGGTATTTAGTTCTGGTGCATCATCTACCCGATGTCACACCAACCCGGCAGTCCGTAGATTCAGCGGATGCTGCTATTCCCCCTCAAACCTTTCCTTTGGAGGAAAAGGGCGAGCTGAAGTTCTACAATGGTTACGGTGGCTTTAGCGCCGATGGACGTGAATACGTCATTGACTGGAAAGGACACATCCGCCCGCCTGCAGCGCTCGCAGGTTTTGCAGGAAAATTGCCGCTCAACCGGACAACGCCGGCCCCATGGGTGAATGTAATTGGATATCCGGGATTTGGCTTTATGGTCAGCGAAGCTGGCAGTCAGTGTACCTGGGCACTGAACAGCGGTGAAAACCGCCTCACTCCCTGGTCAAATGACCCGGTCCTCGATCCAACCGGCGAAGCGCTTTATCTGCGGGATGAGGAAACCGGCGAGGTATGGACCCCCACGCCACTCCCAGCCGGCTCTAACCAGCCTTACCGTGTTACCCACGGCGCAGGTTATACCATTTTCGAGCACAACTCGCATGGCCTCCGTCAATATCTGACGCTATTTGCCAGTCCCGAAGATCCGGTCAAAATTATCCATTTAAAAGTAGAAAACACCTTAAGCCACACGCGCCGGATCACCGCAACGCAATATGTCGAGTGGGTGTTGGGCACCACACATGCCGCAAGTATGGCGTATATCATTCCGGAGTATGAGTCGGCCCAACAATGCCTTATGGCAACTAATCCGTACAGTCCTGAATTTGGAAACCGAGTCGCATTCCTGATTGCCAGCAAAGCGGTCCATGGCCTGACTGCCGACCGTACTGAGTTCCTCGGGCGAGGCGGAAGCCCTTCCTTCCCGGCTGCACTTCATCGTTTAGGGCTGGAAACTCGCATTACGCCTGGCGAAGATCCCTGCGCCGCAATGCAAATCCACCTCGACCTGCTTCCCGGTGCAACTGAAGAGGTTTATTTCGTCCTCGGGCAGGGGATTGATAAAGAACACGCCCTTAAATTGGCCAAAAAGTACCATCACCCAAGCAATGTAAGTGAAGCCTATAAACGCACGCAGGTGTTCTGGGACAAGTTATTAGACGCGGTGCAGGTTCATACCCCCGAACCAGCCACTGACTTAATCTTAAACCGATGGATGCTTTATCAGACCCTCTCCTGCCGCATTTGGGGCCGCACGGGCTTCTACCAATCCAGCGGAGCGTTTGGCTTCCGCGATCAGCTTCAGGATGTTTTGGCCCTGCTCCCCATTGACCCGGCGATTAGCCGCAGCCAGATTCTCATTGCTGGTCAACGCCAGTTCGAGGAAGGCGACGTGCTTCATTGGTGGCATCCGCCATCCGGTCGTGGTGTGCGCACACGTTTTTCGGATGACCTGTTGTGGCTGCCTTATGTCACAGCGCTGTATATCGACACCACGGGTGATACGAGGATTCTGGATGAAAAAATTCCGTTTCTCCATGCTCCGATCCTCGCGGAAGGTGAAGATGAGCATTACGGCGAATACACCCCAACAGAGCGATCGTATTCACTGATGGAACACTGCCTGCGAGCAATCGAGAAAGGCTCGAGCAGCGGCCGCCACGGCATGCCATTAATCGGAACCGGCGACTGGAATGACGGTCTGAACCGGGTCGGAGCAAATGGGCAAGGAGAGAGTGTCTGGTTGGCCTGGTTCCTTTGCGACGTCCTGAGGCGCTTTGCCGCAATTTGCGAAAAGAACGGGGATGTCGAAACTGCACAACAATACAAGTCCAGGGCGAAAAGATACGCTACCGCCGTTGAGCAATCTGCCTGGGATGGCGATTGGTACCGGCGCGCCTATTATGACGATGGCGCGTCGCTCGGCTCCAGGCTGGACGTTGAATGCCAGATCGATGCCATTGCCCAATCCTGGGCGGTTCTCAGCGGGGCGGGCGACTCACAACGCAGCCAACAGGCAATGAAGTCGGTGTTGGAACGGCTTGTCCGCCCTGAGGACCGGCTGGCGCTGCTCTTTACGCCGCCCTTCGACAAAACCGTTAACGACCCAGGCTACATCAAGGGGTACCTTCCCGGTACACGCGAGAACGGTGGGCAGTACACGCATGCTGCCACCTGGACCGCCTGGGCACTTACCTGCCTGGGGGATGGAAAGCAGGCAGGGGCGCTTTTTGACCTGCTCAACCCCATCTTTCAGTCCGACAGCGAAGAAAAGGCCTTTGTGTACCGAGTTGAGCCGTATGTGATTTGCGCCGATATTTACAGCCAGGCCCCCTATGTGCGCCGCGGCGGGTGGACCTGGTATACGGGGTCAGCTGCCTGGATGTACCGTCTCGGCCTGGAGGCCATTCTCGGTTTCAAAAAAATTGGAGATACCCTGCACATTGACCCTGTCATTCCGCCAGCCTGGGATGGATTTGAGATTCGCTATCAATTTGGGGAATCTGTGTACATGATCCAGGTGGACAACTCTGAGCATGTTCCGCAGCATGTCAGGCAAACATTATTGGATGGACAACAACTCGAAAACGATTCCATTCCCCTGGTAGATGATCATTGTGAGCATCAGGTCATTGTGATCATGGGAAACAAGGATGAAAGACATAGATCCCACTGAATTCGGAATCGATAAACGGTGGCTTTAGAGATTGCGGCAACAGTTGATCGGAGTGCTTTAGTCCTGTCAGCCAACGATGAATTCAAGGTTTTTTCATTGTGAAGTGTTTGCGGATCCCACCGATTTTAGTTGTGCCGTAAAAATGGATTGATTAGCGCCCCCGCAGGGATTCGAACCCTGAACCTCCAGATTCGAAGTCTGTCACTCTGTCCATTGAGCTACGGGGGCGATTGGTGTGATTATACCTTACTGCAGGCGTAAAACCGCCTGGGCGGCCATCTCCAGCAGGCGGGAGGGCAGCACACTAAGCAGCACCACTGCCAGCGCAGCGCCCACCACCACCAGGCTCAGCCAGCTGTCGCGGCGCACGCGCGGCTCGCCCGGGCGCATGAACATGTACACCACCACCCGCAGGTAGTAATAAACCGAGATCAAGGATGTGAGCAGGCCGACCAGCGCCAGCCCGGTAAAGCCGGCCTGCACGGTGGTGCGGAACAGGAAGAACTTGCCCCAGAACCCGATCGTCAGCGGGATGCCCGAAAGCGATAGCATGAACACCAGCATGGCTGCGCCCAGCCAGGGGTACTTCTGTCCGACGCCGGCGTAATCATCCAGGTCCAGTCCCTTGCCCTCGGCCTGTTCCAGCGAGACCACCACCGCCCAAGCGCCGAAGGTCGTCAGGCCGTAAGCCACCAGGTAGTAAAGCATCGAGGACACCGCCTGGCCGGTCTGGTTCGGGTTGCTGGCCGAAACAAAAGCCATCATCAGGTAACCGGCATGCGCGATGCTGGAATATGCCAGCAACCGCTTCAGGTTGGTCTGGTTGATCGCCAAAACGTTTCCGACCACCATGGTCAGCGCGGCGACACCCCACACCACTGGCATTAACTGCTGCGCCAATGACGGGAAAGCAGTCAGGAAGATGCGCAGTAATACGGCGAATCCGGCCGCTTTGACCGAAACGGCCATGAATGCCGAGGCCGGGGTAGGCGAACCCTGGTACACGTCCGGTGCCCATTCATGGAACGGCGCCACCGCCACCTTGAAGCCGAAACCCACCAGCATCAGCGCTGCCCCGGCGATAAACAGGACCAGGTTGGCCTCGCCTCCGTTCAACGACGCCAGAATGCCTTCCAAGCCAATGGTTTTGGTAGCGCCGAAAATGAGGGCGATGCCGTAGAGCAAGAAGCCGGAGGAGAAGGTGCCAAGCAGGAAGTATTTAAGCGCCGCTTCTTCCGATTCAAGCCGCGGGCGGGCAAATCCGGCCATAATATACAGCGGGATCGAGAGGAATTCGATCGCCAGGAAGACCACGATCAGGTTATAGGCCTGCGAAAGCAGCATCATGCCGGCAATCGAGAACATCATCAGCACATAGTACTCGCCGCGTTCAATCCCCATGCGCTTGAGGTAGTCATAGCTCAGCGCAATCGCCAGAATTCCACTCACCAGGTAAATGATGTTGAGGAAAACGGCAAAACTATCGAGCATGAGCATGCCCTTGAACGTCAGCGCCGTCTGCCCAATCTGAGACAACGAGAGTCCGACCCCCACAGCCAGCCCGATTGCTGCCAGCAGCGCGGTCATGCTCTTGCGTTCCTTCGGGATCCACAGGTCAGCCAGCAACAGCAGCAGCGCCCACAGCAATATCGTGAGTATGGGGAGGATGGAGTAAAAATCCGCCTGAGTCATCGTCATCCTCCTAGTGGGCCGCCAGCAGCGCTGAAGAAACCATGGAGACCAGGTTCTCAACGCTCGGGTTGATCAGATTAAAAAACGGCTGCGGATAGAGCCCGATCCAGAAGATCAGGATCAGCAGCGGAACCAGCGTGATTATCTCGCGAACGTTGAGGTCCTTGAGCGCCAGGTTGGCTTCCACTTTTACCGGGCCGAGGAACACTTTTTCGAACATCACCAGCAGATAAACCGCCGCCAGAATCACTCCCAGTGTCGCCACCCCGGCAAACCATGGGCTGCCAAGCACTTTAGAGCCAAATGTGCCCAGCAGAATGGTAAATTCACCCACAAACCCGTTCAGACCGGGCAGTCCCATCGACGAAAGGGTGACCACCAGCATCAACGCGCCCATGATGGGCAACACCTTCCAAACGCCGCCAAAAGCGCTCATCTCGCGGGTGTGACGCCGCTCGTAGAGCATGCCGACGATCAAGAATAATGCGCCGGTGCTTAAACCGTGGTTAACCATTTGCAGGACGCTGCCAGAAACGCTCTGGGTGGTCAGCGCGAAGGTACCCAGTACCACAAAGCCCAGGTGGCTGACCGATGAATACGCCACCAGTTTCTTCATGTCTTTTTGAGCGAGTGACACCGCCGCCCCGTAGAGGATGCCGATAATCGCCAGGATCGCCATATAAGGCGCGAACCGCACGGTGGCATCGGGGAACAACGGCAGATTGAAGCGCAGGAAGCCGTAGGCGCCCATCTTCAGCAGAACGCCCGCCAGAATGACCGAGCCGGCCGTCGGCGCCTCAACGTGCGCATCCGGCAGCCAGGTGTGCAGCGGGAACATCGGCACCTTGATGGCAAAAGCCAGGCCGAAGGCCAGGAAAAGCCAGGTCTGGGCGGCAGCGAACAATTCGCGCTTCTCCAGCAAATCGGACCAGGCAAAGGTGCCGGTCTGGAAGCCGATCACCAGAATCGCCAGCAGCATCAGCAGCGAACCGGCCATGGTAAACAGGAAGAATTTGACGGCAGCATAAATGCGCCGCTCGCCGCCCCAGATGCCGATCAGGAAATACATCGGTATGAGGGTGAATTCCCAGAAGACATAGAAGAGTACCAGGTCGAGCGCCAGGAAGACGCCGGTCATGCCTACTTCCAACAGCAGGAAGAAGACCATGAATCCCTTGACGCGGTCTTCAACCGCTGACCAGGTGGACAGAATGGCAATCGGGGTTAACAAGGCGGTCAGCAGCACCATCAAGATGCTCAGCCCGTCCACGCCCAAGTAGAAATCGATGGCAAGTCCATCCAGGCGAAGCCAGGGCACGCGCAACTCAAGCTGCATCCCGGCTGTACCCGGCTGGAATTGCGCCAGTACCCAAAGCGATATGCCGAAGGTTACCAGCGAGGTCGCCAGCGCTGTCCAGCGGATGGCTTTCTTCTGCTGCGTCTTTAGGAAAAGGATGACCAGTACGCCCACCAGGGGGAAGAAGGTCACCAGGAGAAGGGGGTGAATCCCAAAGTTCATATCCAGTCCTCAGGCTTCGAAAATTCCTATCCCCGCCAGGAAGTCCAGGCCAGGATGACGGTCTTGCTCAACGCAAAACCAGATAGGTGATGACCAGCACCACCCCGAACACAATCGTCAGCGCATACGAACGGACATACCCGTTCTGGTAACGCCGCCAGGCTTTGGCGCCGCTTTGAACCAGCGACCCCATTCCGTTCACCACTCCATCAATAACACCCTGATCAACCGCACCGGCCGAAAACTTTGCAATCGACTGGTAAGGCCGCACGATGACCGTGTGATAGAACTCATCGACCCACCACTTGTTCTCCAACGCCTTGAACAGGCCGTTCAAAGGCCGGCGCAATGGATCAGGCTGGCCTTTCTCGAAGATGGGTTTGCGGCCGTAAACCAGCCAGGCCAGAAGCAGGCCTAGCAGGGCAATGCCAATTGAAATGAGCGCTACCGTCAGCACAAATTGGCCCGGGGCAGTCTCAGCCAGGCTGTGCTCCAGCCAGGTCTCGAGCAGGTGCGAGCCGGGCAGGTTGAGCGCGCCGCCGAAAACAGAGAGCAGCGCCAGAATGACCAGCGGCAGGGTGACCAGCAGCGGACTTTCGGCTGCCTTTTCGCTGGCGCCACTGCGCGGCTTGCCAAAAAATACCATCAACAGCTGGCGGCCCATATAGAAGGCCGTCAGGAAAGCGGCGGCGGTCAGCAGCACATACACCCCAATCGACTTTTCATTGGCAGCTGCCAGAATTTCGTCTTTCGAGAAGAAGCCCGCCAACGGCGCAATCCCGGCCAGCGCCAGGGCACCGATCAAATAAACGATGAATGTCAGCGGCATGCGCTTGCGCAAACCGCCCATCTCGCGCATGTCCTGGGGATCGAAGCTGTCGTGACCGTGCTCCCCGGCGTGCGCGTGGGCGTGCCCGTGTTCCACGCCAAGGATTACCGAGCCGGCGCCCAGGAAGAGCAGCGCTTTGAAGAAGGCGTGGGTGGTCAGGTGGAACATGCCGGCAACGGTGGCGCCCATGCCAACCGCAGCGACCATAAAGCCCAACTGGCTAATGGTGGAGTACGCCAGCACTTTCTTGATATCGTACTGGCCAACGGCGATCGTGGCAGCAAACAAAGCGGTCAAAGCCCCCACCCACATGACCGCATTTTGGGCTGCGGGTACTTCGAAGTACAGCGCCTGCGAACGCGCCACCAGGTACACGCCAGCCGTGACCATGGTCGCGGCATGGATCAGCGCTGAGACCGGGGTTGGGCCAGCCATGGCGTCGGGCAGCCAGACATAGAGCGGCAGCTGCGCCGATTTACCGGTCACGCCCAGCAGCATGAACAGGGTGATGGCCATAATCGCGCCCGGAGCAGCCGCAGCCACTGCCGGAGCTTGTGCGAAGATTTCGGTAAAGTTGAGAGTGCCAAAATTGTAGAACAGCAAAAAGAGGGCGATCAGCAAACCAAAATCACCGATGCGGTTGACCACAAACGCTTTTTTGGCTGCGCGGGCGTTTCCGATGCCGTCAGCGCCCTTTTCAAACCAGAAACCAATCAGCAGATACGAGCACAGCCCCACCCCTTCCCAGCCAACAAAGAGCATCAGGAAGTTGTCCGAGCTGACAAGCACCATCATGAAGGCGATAAACAGGTTGAGGTAAACAAAGAAGCGGCGGAAGCGGCCGGGGTCTTCGTTGTGACGCACATCGCTATGCATGTAACCGATTGAATAGATGTGAATAAGCGTGCCGACGCCGGAAACCACCAGCATCATCAACACCGACAAGGTGTCGATGCGGAAGGACCAGTTGACGTCCAGATCTCCCAGATTGATCCAGTTCGCCAGGGTCAGGGTGCCGCCTTCGCTCACCTGCGCCAGACCAACCGCCAGCAGCACAGCGACAGCAAAAGCGCCGCCCGTCGCCAGGCTGGCAACCGCTCCAATCCCTTTTTCGCCCAGGCGCTTGCCCACCAGCAGGTTGATCAACAAGCCGAGAACCGGCAGGAACACCACCAGCGGCGCCAGTTGGAAGAAAGGATGCAAACTTGCAATTTCATTCAAGCTCATAGCCAGCTATCCTTTCAGGCTGCTCATCTGGTCGAGATCGATGGTGCGCTTGGCCTTGAAGATGGCCACAATCAACGCCAGCCCAACCGCGACCTCAGCCGCGGCGGTCGTCATCACGAAAAACACAAACAACTGGCCGTCCAAAACCTGGTGATACGCTGAGAAAGCCACGAAAAGCAGGTTGGCTGAGTTAAACATCAGTTCAAGCGACATGAACACCACCAGCGGGTTACGCCGCAGCAGTACGCCGAGAATCCCCATGGCGAACATCACAACCGAAAGTCCGATGAAATAAGACATTGGCATGAGGATTTACTCCTGGCCTTCTTCGCGCACAGCCGGAAGCGCACTTTTGTGCTCGGGGCGCGGCTGACGGGTCATAAAGACCGCCCCAACGGTGGCTGCCAGTAAAATACCAGCAGTCATTTCAAAGGGCAGTAAATAACGCTCAAACAATAGCATCCCTATGGTTGCCGGAGTGGAAAACTCAGGGGATACCGCCTGCCCGGCAATTGTAGGCGCACCCCGCAGCATCACGAATAGCATCATCTCTGCCAGGAAGGCCACCGCCAGCAAGATCCCCAGCACCCGCTGGCCGCGCAGCGGCTCAGCAATGGGCAATTGTTCAGCACCGAGCAGCATGATCACGAATAAGAACAGTACCATGATCGAGCCAGCGTAAACCGTCACCTGAGCCAGGGCGATGAATGGCGCGCCCAGGGCAATGTACAACAAGGCAACGGTGATGAAGTTCAGTACCAGGAAAAGGGCAGCGTAGATGGCATTGCGGCTGGTGATCAGACCAACCCCTGAAATGACCACTACTAATGCCAGCGCCGCGTACATAAAGATCAATCCGAGTGACATTCCCGCCCCTCCCTAGTCTGTAGGATCCTGCATTTCAGGAACCGAGCGGGTAAATTTACCCGGCTCGGTTTTTTGCGGTGTCGGCTGGACGCCGGCAGGAACCGGCTCTAACAGCATCGCCTTGTCATAAATGGACTGCGAGCGCTCCGTGAAGGACATCTCGTACTGGTCGCCCAGGACGATCGCCTCTGTCGGGCAGGCATCTTCGCAGAAACCGCAGAAAATGCAGCGCAAGAAGTTAATTTCATAGGTGCTGGCGTAGCGCTCGCCTGGCGAATAGCGTTCTTCGTCCGTGTTGATGGATGCCTCAACAAAGATGGCATCGGCAGGGCACGCCGCCGCGCACAGGGAACAGCCAATACATTTTTCCAGCCCGTTTTCGTAGCGCTTGAGGGTATGGCGGCCTTTATAACGCCGGCTGACGGGACGTTTAACTTCAGGGTATTGAACCGTGGTTACCGGATCAACGACCATTTCTTTAAGGGTGGCTAATAAGCCGCGCAGCATGGCATCAACCTCCTACCAGTACAATCACGATCGCTGTGATGACAACATTCAACAGACCGATCGGGAACATGATTTTCCAGCCCAGGGCCATCAGGCGGTCATAACGAATGCGCGGCCAGGTGGCGCGTATCCAGATCATCACAAACAGCCAGGCTGCAACCTTAAGCAGCAGCCAATGCGGCCCGTTTCCAAACAGAAAGCCAACGACCGGGATGTTGGATAAAAAGCCCACCGGTGAAAGGAAGCCGCCCAAAAAGAGGGATGCGCCAATCATCGAAACGGCAATCATTTTGCCGTATTCCGCCATGAAGAAGAGCGCAAATTTCATCCCGGAATATTCCGCATGATAGCCGGCAGTCAATTCCTGTTCAGCTTCCGGCATGTCAAACGGCGAGCGGTTCACCTCCGCCAGGGAGGCAACGAAGAAGAGCAGGAAGCCAGCCGGCTGTAGAAACACATACCAGATCTTGCTCTGAGCGTGCACGATATCCATAATGCTCATCGAACTCGCCAGCATGATCGGCCCAACGAACGACAGGCCGAGCGCCAGTTCATAACTGATCATCTGGGCAGTCGAGCGCAGCCCGCCCATCAGGGCATACTTGTTATTGGAAGACCAACCCGCCAGCGTGATGCCGTAAACCGAGATCGAGGTAACCGCCAACAGGTAGAGGATGGCGACATTGCTGTCAGCCAGGTACAGGTTGAAGGTTTTGCCGCCAAAGGTGACGGCCTCGCCCCAGGGAATCACTGCAGTGATGACCAGCATTGGCAGCACCGTGATAATCGGCGCGATGAAGAAGATCTTCTTGTCGGCAGTCGCCGGGGTCAATTCTTCTTTGAAAATCAATTTGACCGCATCCGCCAGCGGCTGTAAGGCACCCCATGGGCCGGCGCGGTTGGGTCCGACGCGGACTTGAATGCGGGCGAGCACTTTGCGCTCGTAGAGGGTCACGTAGGCGAAGCCAATGGTCATTATCAGGCAAATGATCACCGATTTAATCACCCACTCCCAAACCATAGCTGCAGTTATCATGAGCGCAAGCCTCCTTAAGCCTCGGGCTCCGCGACCCGTGAAGTAACGGCCGCTGCCAGCGGCCCCGAAACGGGGAAACCAGCACTGCGCGGCACCAGTGCCACGCCGACCGGTACATTTTCGTCGAGTTGGATGCACGCTTCCACTGTCCAGTTGTTTGCAGCCACCGTCACGTCACCGTCAGCGCTGAGGCCAAGCTTTTCGGCGGTGCGGGGGTGGAGCTGCAGGACTTTGTCCGCCAGACGCTGGTGTAATAAAGTGGAGGGGATAACCGTCGTGCCGCGGTCGAGCAGGCGGGTCACCGGGACTAAAACCAGACCGTTGACCGCAGACGGGGGCATCCCGGCGCTCTCTTTGGCCGCATGCGGGTTAATTCCATCGGCTGCCAAAGCCAATTTGACGCCCAGACCTTGCGAGTTGGCATAACCCGTGCCGCCGTAGTACATGTCTTTGCGGCCAAAGACCGGCCACTGCTCGGTCACTTCAGCCAGGCGCTGATAGCTCAAGCCAGTGTAGGGTGGGACCTTTTCAACCGCTTGCAGCAGCGCCAATGACGGAATACGGGATTCCAATTTCAGGCCAAGCCGCAGGCCAATCTGGGCGGCAATGGCAAAATCGGGGCGGGTGGTACCGGCTGGCTGGATGGCCGGGTAATAACGCTGCACGCGCAATTCGCCAGAGGTGACCGTTCCCTCGCGCTCGGCAAAGGATTGGGCCGGGAAGACAATATCGGCGCGGCGGGCGGTCTCGCTCAGGAACAATTCCTGGACCACCACAAAACTGGCGCCGTCCACCGCTTCAGCCAGGGCCGGGTCGTCGCCGGCCGGGTCAACCGCAGCTGCCCACAAAACATCGGCGGTGCGCACCGCGCTGGACAGGTCGACAGCCGGTTTAAAGCCCATGTCCCAGGCGCCCTGGGTATTGCCGTTAGGCCAAACCGCCACCAGTCCATTGTTGGGCTGCCCGGTTTTACCCTTTGAGAAAACCAGCGCCGCTGCGGTTTGAGCGAGCACTTGCGAACCGTCCAGGCCAAGGCCCTCGCTGCCGTAAAAGACGACCGCATTTTCAGCCGCCTGGAAGGCAATCACAACTGCCTGCAGCGCTTCGGGGACTTGCGCCCCGGGCAGGAACGCGGAAAGGGTTTCGACTTCCTGTCCGTAGGGATAGCGCACAACATGCCCGGCAAATTTATCCAGGCGTGTCTCGCGCGGATTGAGCACGATCAATTCAGCGCCGCGTTTGGCTGCCTGCTTCAGACGCAGCCACCAGACCGGCGCTTCCTGATGCAAATCGCTGGCAATGACCAGGATAGCATCGCCTTTGCCAAGCGCGCCAAGATTGCTGCCCTCCGGCAGGCCGTAACGGGCAACCAGGTCGCCGCCGGCCATGTGGGTGTAGAGCAGCGCGCGTCCGTTAACCGTCTGAGTAACCTGCGCCAGGTTGAACAAGTCTTCATTAGAGAGCCGCCCGCCTGCCAGGGTAACCAACTGCCCGGTGGTGCGAATTTTCTCGGCGGCCAGGTCAAGCGCCTCGTCCCAGGAGACGGGTACCAGGTCGGTACCTTTGCGCACCATGGGGCTGGTCAGGCGCTCCTTGCTCTCCGTGTAGTGGTAGGCCATGCGGCCTTTGTCGCAAATCCAAATTTCGTTCACGCCCTCGTTCTGGCGCGGCATGATGCGTTTGATAGCCACATCGCCGCCGCTTTTGGCTTCGCGGCGCACGTTGATGGTCAGATTGCAGCCGACCGGGCAGTGGGTGCAGATCGAGGCAGCTGATTTGAGTTCCCAGGGGCGCGCGCCAAAGCGGAAATCCGCGGTGGTCAGTGCGCCAACCGGGCAAATATCGGTGGTGTTGCCGGAGAAGATCGAGTCAAAACCGGGGGTGGAGTTGGACATGATTTCCAGCTTGCGCCCGCGGTTGTAGAAGCCGATCACCGGGTCATCGACCACATCGGATTGGAAACGAACGCAGCGCGCGCATTGGATGCAGCGCTCGCGGTCCAGGTAGATCAGTTCGCCCAGCGGGACATTCTTGGCCAGGTGCTGCTTTTCGTCGAACAGGAAGCGCGAATTGCCCGGGCCGTGGCGCATGGTCAGGTTTTGCAGCGGGCACTCGCCGCCTTTGTCGCACACCGGGCAGTCCAGCGGGTGCGAGGTGAGCAGGAATTCCAGGATATCCTTGCGCGCCGAGGTCACCCCGTCGGTCTGGGTATGCACCACCATGCCTTCAGACACCGGCGTAGTGCAGCCGGTCTCCAGTTTGGGGCCAAATTGCACTTTGGTTGTGCCGTCCTCATTCATCAACGGTTGATGGGTGGCGCGGTCGACCATCGGACGGCCAATTTCCACCAGGCACAGGCGGCACATTCCAACCGGTTCCATCTTGGGGTGGTAGCAGAAGACCGGGATATCTACGCCGATCTTTTTCGCCGCGTCCACCACTACCGTCCCCTGGGGGACGGTCACCGGATGGTTATCAATCGTCAACGTTACCATTTTTACCATAAGCACCTCATCGAGAGCAGCGCGCATGGGCTAGCGCGTTTGCCCATCCACTCTCGCTAAAAAGTCGCTGCGGAATTTTTCAATACTGGACACGACCGGCATGGTTGAAAACTCGCCCAGAGCGCACAGGCACTTGTTTTGCATTTGCCGCGCGACCGTGAACAACAGGTCAACATCTTTTACGCTGGCATCGCCTTCTTCGATGCGGTCAAGGATGTGCGCCATCCAGTACGTTCCCTCACGGCAGGGAGTGCATTTGCCGCAGGATTCGTGTTTAAAGAAATGGGTGGTCTTTTGCGCCAGCCAGGACATGCTGACCGACTCGTCGAGCACAATGACCGAGGCGGAGCCGAGGCTCGCACCAAGGTTGACCACTGATTCATAGTCCATCGGAGTATCCAGCGCGGCCTCGGTAGCGGGGATTAAGGCAGAGGAAGCGCCTGCCGCCATAATGGCTTTAATCGCGCGTCCTTCCGGGATGCCGCCGCCGAGTTCATAAATCAGCTTACGGAAGGGTGTTCCAAGCGGCAGTTCGTAGTTGCCAGGGTTGTTGATACAGCCAGAGAGGCTGAACACCTTCACGCCCGGGGATTTTTCGGTGCCCTGATCGCGGAACCAGGTGGCCCCGTTATGGACGATGGGAGGCAGGTTAGTGAGCGTCTCGACGTTGTTGATCACAGTCGGGCTGGCGTACAACCCGGCGACCGCCGGGAAGGGCGGTCGCAAACGCGGCTGCCCAAGCTTGCCTTCGATTGATTCAAGCAAGGCGGTTTCTTCACCGCAGATGTAAGCCCCAGCGCCCATGTGAACGTGGAGCCGCAGGGAGTACCTGGTATCGAACAGGTTGTCGCCCAGGAAACCGGCTTCCTCCAGTTCGGCGATTTTTTGATCCAGTTTAAGGCCGATTTGCCAGAATTCGCCGCGCAGGTAGGCGTAAGAATTCTGCGCCTGCACGGCAAACGAAGCGATCATCAACCCTTCCAGAAATTGGAAGGGATTGTTTTCCAGGATTTCGCGGTCTTTGAAAGTACCCGGTTCCGATTCGTCGGCGTTGGCGACCACGTAATGCGGCCACAGGTTACTTGGCACGAACGACCATTTCATGCCGGTTGGGAAACCGGCGCCGCCGCGTCCACGCAGGCCTGAATCCTTCACCTGCTGAATTAATTCGGCCGGCTCTATGCTGGTAACTACTTTCTTCCAGGCTTCAAAGCCGCCGTTTTTGATATAAACCGTCAACTGGTCGAGGTC
>CALMGN010000050.1 GCA_937863605.1 uncultured Anaerolineaceae bacterium | reverse complement strand
AGTAGCGGGGAGTGGATTCGAACCACTGACCTCCGGGTTATGAGCCCGACGAGCTACCTCTGCTCTACCCCGCATCAATTGTCCGGTTATTCTACCACCCCTACCCCCTGCCCGTCAACCCCTGCCGGTTTCTCTTATGCAACTCTAACGTCGCGCCTTGAACACCAGCCGGATGGGCGTGCCGGAAAACGGATACACCTTGCGGATTTGATTTTCCAGATACCTCACATAGGTGAAGTGCGCCAGTTTGGGGTCGTTGCAGTAGAGCATAAAAGTCGGTGGATCGCTGCGAACCTGCGTGCCGTAGTAGATGCGCAGCGAGCGCCCGCTGCTGGATGTTGCCGCATGGTTGTCCTGGGCTTCTTGTAAGATGCGGTTCAATTGGCCAGTGGTCAGGCGCGCCAGGCGTTCCTCCTGAACTTTGAGCGCCAGTGGCATCACCTGATCGACACGCTGGCCGGATTTAACCGAGATGAACAGGATCGGCACGTAGGCAATAAATTTCAGGTCGCGCCGGATGACTTCGGTATACTGCTGCATTGTCTCGTTGTCTTTCTCGACTGCATCCCATTTGTTGACCAGCACCACGGTGCTCTTTTGTGCTTCCAGCACGTATCCGGCAATGTGAGCATCCTGTGCCGTGATTCCAGTGACAGCGTCGATCATCAACAGCCCAACGTCCGCTCGCTCGATGGCGCGCATCGAACGAATGACCGAGTACTTCTCTACCCCTGGCTCAACCTTGCCGCGCCGCCGGATGCCAGCTGTATCGATTAAAGTCACCGGGATGCCGTCATAGATGATCTTGGTATCGACCGCATCGCGGGTGGTGCCAGCAATTGGCGATACGATGGCGCGCTCCTCACCCACCAATTTGTTTAACAGGCTGGATTTCCCCACATTGGGCTTGCCAACCAGCGCAATCTTGACCGAATCATCTTCCTCTTCCTTTTCTTCCGGAGGGAAAGACTCCACCAGCACGTCCAGCAGGTCACCGGTACCGGTCCCATGCACCGCCGAAATGGGATACGGTTCGCCAAGACCTAATTCATAAAACTGGGCTGCGCCCATGCGATAGGTCTCATTATCCGCCTTGTTGACCACCAGCAGCACCGGCGGGTAAGGCTTGCCGTCCACAATTTTTTGGTTGCGGCGCAATATCTGCGCCACTTCCTTGTCCGCCGGGGTTACCCCGCTCAATGCGTCGGTCAATAACAGCACAACATCCGCTTCGCGAATGGCAATTTCGGCGCCGCTTCGTATTTGTTCGATGTAATCGGCCGAGCCAATCGAAAGTGGATCTTTTCCCCCCACAGAAGGATCAATACCACCGGTATCGACAATGTGAAACGCACGCCCGTTCCATTCCGATTCAGACAATAGCCGGTCACGGGTGGTGCCTGGCGTATCATCTACGATCGCCAGCGGCTCACCTGCCAGGCGGTTGAACAAAGTGCTTTTGCCAACATTAGGCCGCCCTACCAGGGCTACGAATGGTTTTTGCATGATTCTCCTGGGTTAAGGCGTCGGGCGAATGGTTGGGACTGGAGTCCCGCGGGTAATAGTCACTTCAATCGTCTCTGGTAGGACGGATTCGGCGCTCAGTTCGGGAATAAGGATTTCGATCTCCGGTTCAACCTGATAGGTGCCGGCAATAAATTGGGACAGGTTGACCACTACTCGAACGTCAGTCGCCTTTAGCCGGTCGAGCAGTGCTACCGGGCCGGAGATGATGACGGTCACGTTTTCAGGCGAGACCGTAGCGCGCAGGCCAGGCTGCAGTCCGGTGACTTCAACTGGCACATTGGGTAAGGTCAAGCTGGATTCGATGGCGGCGATTCCCACGCGCACCAGCACCTCGACCTGGTCGCCAACCACTGAGACACCGTCTGGCAAATCTAGCGCCAGTGAGACATCCAGATCATCCTTGGCGCCGCTGATATCCAGCGGCACCGTTTCGACGAACCCGGGCAGATCGCTAACGACCTGCGGATCAGCCGAGAAAACGGTCACCGCCGGCGGAAAGACAGAAATATTGGTCAGGCGGTAGCCGTTAGCCACCTGCCCGGTCACGACCACCTTGACCACCACATTACGGTAGCCAAAGCGTTGTGAAATCTCCTGGGAGACCGTAACTTCTTGCGGGACAATGGTCACACCGGTGACCGCAGCTTCGTTGGCATCCAATGCCACCAGCCCGATCGTACGGTTGATAGTCTGGTTGGCCTGATTGATATCCAGTGTGGCGCGCACCCGGGTGACGCGATCAACCTGCGTAGCGGGTCCGGTGACGGTGACCATTACCGGGCTGATGACCGGGACACCTGCCAGATAGCCGATTGCAGGACTGCCGCGGGTCACCAGATTGACTGGCAGTTCTTTGACCGCCAGGCGCTCCAGGGTAAGGGTGACATTAAGCGGTGACTGCACCACCTTGCGTACTGGACGCGGCACGATTTGCACCTGAATCGGCAGGGTGTGGGTGCCAGGTTCCAGCCCTGAAAGGTCAACCACCGCTCGAACTGCATCCGTTTCGGTGAGCGGCAGGTTCCAGATCGACTGCGGGGCGCTCAAGACAAGCGAGACCGACACCGGCATGGGAGAGGTGACAATCAGGTTCGAGTCCTGGCCAATAACCTCCACCGACACGCTGGTCGGGTAGGTCTTTTCGACAATCGGGTCATTGGCGGTGACGGCAGAAATCCATACTGCCAGCGCCAGGATAAAAGCGGTTAGCAGGATCGGCAACAGGCGGATAAATTTCCGCAGCGAGTTAAGCATCGGGACCGTCCTCTCTACGCGGGCGGGTCTCTTCGCGTGTTTTACTGGCCTTGCGGAAAATTTCGAAAGGCGTGCGTACCTGGGAAGCCGGTTGGTAGAACGCCAGTAAAATGTTTTCCAGCCGCTCGCTATCCAGCCGGCGGATCATGCGCCCGCCGTGGGCAATCGAAATCGAGCCAGTCTCTTCAGATACAACCACAGCAATCGCATCGGTCGCCTCGGACGTCCCAAGCGCAGCACGGTGACGCAGCCCCATCTGGCGTTCCGGCGAGCGGTTGAGAATACCGCTCGAAGACAGCGGCATCACGCAGGCGGCAGCCAGCACTTCACGTCCGGCAATAATCGCGGCTCCGTCATGGAGCGGTGTGTTGGGGTAAAAAATCTGCAGCAGCAGCTCAGGGGTCACTTGAGCATTCAACTTGACCCCGGTCCGGGTATATTCACGCAGTCCTTCGGTACGTTGCAAAATAATCAGCGCCCCGTGCTGACGGGCTGAAAGGCGCGCACAGGCGCTCACCACGGCTTGAATAGTCTGCTGCATCGTTTCTTTAGGCGCCATGGCCCGCTGCCAGAAGGCCGGTTGCCCCGACCCGGCGCGCCCCAGTCGTTCCAGGCCGCGGCGGATCTCTGGCGCAAAAATGACCGGGATGGCCAGCACCAGGGTTGGCACCATAGTTCGAATCAGCCAGCCAAAGGCTGGCAGGTCAACCAGGCTGGTCAATAGACTGAGGGCTACCACCAACAGCAGGACCCCGCGCAGCAGCACCATAGCCTGCGTATCGCGCAGCAGCATCAAGATGCTGAAAAATACCAGCGTGACCAGAAATATATCCAGCGCGCTTTGCCAGGTAAAGCGCTGGAAAATAAAGATCAATTCGTTGAATAAATCGGCCACAGCGGGTACTCAATCAATGAAAGGGTTCCAATTCCGGTTAAATCGGACGTAAAACGCGGTCCTCGCGCAGTTTTTTGAATAACATGAGCGTGCCTTCGGGCATCGATTCGCGCGCTGCATCCTGCCAGGCGCGGACTTTCAAGGATTCGGGCAGCACACGGACGTAGCCCAGGTTCTGCCACAGCGTATCCTGCTTGACTAACTTGGGCGAAGTGAAGATGAGCGAAGCTTCGCATTGTAACACGCGCGAAGCGCGTTCCATCTCCTGAATTAATGCAGGAATCACTTTTTCAGTAGGCAGGTCGGAATCGATCACCATTTCAGTAGCGCGCGACACCAGGTTTTCTACCTGCCAACCAACTGCCGCTTTAAGGCTGCCGTCCACCTTTAGCAGCAGATAGGCTTTTTCACCAAACTTTTCCATGATATCCTGCGCGGTCAGCGGACGAGCGGGCTTTTCCAGCCGGTTGAATAACGCAGCGATCTCAGCGGAGTGGCGCGGGTTGCCGCGGAGAATGCTGTATTCGCCTTTTGCCACAGCAGGCTCGGGCTGTTCGGAGGGGGCAGCTGCTTCGGTGGGTACGGTCTGTTTCCATCCCGCGACCACCTGCCGCCAGGTGTCCTCAAAACTGCCTACATTATTAATGACGACCTGAGCTGCTGCGACTTTGAGTTCTTGCTCCGGTTGCGCTTCGATGCGCTGGAAAGAGTCGGCTTTGCTCATACGGCGCCGCATTGTCAGGCGCGCCAGCTGCACATCTTTCGGCGCAAAAGCCACCCATACCGAATCGCATTTTTGGCTCAGGCCAGCCTCGAGCAACTTGATCGCCTCAATGACGATGACTGGTTGGATCGAGCGCTTTACCAGGAAGTCGATTGCCTGGTCAACCAGCGGATGAATGATCTCCTCCAGTATCGCCAGCGCCTGCGCATCAGCAAAAACGAGCCGGCCCAGCCGGCCTCGATCGATTTCGCCGTCCGGGGTGAGTACCCAATGACCGAATTGTTTAACGATCGGCTGGTAGCCGGGCGCGCCGCGAGCATAGGTACGCTGCGCTAAAGCATCGGCGTCAATCCCATAAGCACCCAGGTGCTCCAACATGCGGCGCACGACGCTTTTGCCTGTGCCGATGTTGCCGGTCAAACCGATGACGAATTTGCCCTCCCACTTGCTCAATGGCAACTCCTCTCGTTTGTTGCGGACATTTAATATAGGCTTTTATCATTTTATCTTTGGCTGGCAAGAATGTCAAAGGATTAGGCGTATGCCTACCTTTCACTTACCTTCCAACCTTGTCCAAGGAACTTCAGCCCCATCTAAATGTTTGATTATTTCGAGCCAATACGTCATTCGGTTCGGTTTTAGCTTTTCGGCTATAATTCAGGGCTGTCCGCTGCCTGGACAACACGGTAATTTTTTCAAGAAATAATTCCCGGCGGCATGACCATAAGCCGGGCTCAGGGTCGGGAGGTTTTTATGGCGGTGCAGCCGTCAAACAATCATTCAATTCGCCGGATGTTGGGCTCGCTATTTGGCCCCCCCGACTTTTCCTGGAAAACCATCCAGGAATATTTGTTCATCGTTCTTGGTGCTTTGGTACAGGCACTCTCGATGCGCTTGTTCCTCATCCCGGCCCAACTGGTCAGCGGCGGCATCAGCGGCATCGCTCAAATTCTGAACTACTACAGCCAATGGCCGATCGGTCTGATGGTTTTCATTGGCAACCTCCCGCTTTTCGTCCTGGGCTGGCGCTACCTGGGCGGCGCGCGCTTCGCCAAGCGCACCGCGCTCTCCGTGGCCTTATTCGCATTGTTCACAGACCTGCTGGTATTTTTCATTCCCGCCAGGGGCGTAACCGACGATCTGGTGCTCAATTGTCTATACGGGGGCATCACGCTTGGCATCGGCCTTGGCCTGGTATACCGCGGGCAAGGAACCTCCGGCGGTAGTGACATCCTGGGACGCATCCTCAATCACCGGCTGGGGATTTCGATCTCGCAAGCCTATTTGATCACCGACACCTTGGTGGTGCTGGCAGGCGGTTTTGCGTTTGACTGGGAGCGCGCCCTTTACGGTTTGCTGGTTATCTATGTCAGCGGGCTGGCGGCCGAAGCCATCTCCGAAGGCTCGGGGGTCTTCCGTACCGTACTGATCATCACCAACAATCCCGCTGCGGTGCAAAAAAGCATCCTGGAGGTGCTGGAGCGCGGGGTGACTATCCTGGAGGGAAAAGGGGCTTACACCGGCGCTGACCGGCCGGTCTTGTACACTGTCATCACCCGTTCTGAGGTCAACCAGTTGAAGGAACTTGTGCGCGAATCCGATCCGCGCGCATTCGTTGTGATCGGGCAGGCGCACGAGGCACTGGGAGAAGGCTTTCACCCGCTAATGCGCTAATGTTGCGCCAGGCGGTGCAGCACTCCGGCGGTAATGGCAGCTTGACCCAGATGGTAGGTGGTGATGACGATTACCCGGCCGAAACGCACGGGCGTGCAAAAGCGGTTATACGCCAGCACGGTATCAGAAATATAAAACAGCAGCGCGCCTACGCCGACCATCCCGGCAGAGGCGTATGACCAGTCAGGCCGCAGCCAGGTAAGCAGGCTTGAAAACACCATCAGACTGATAACGACCACATAGAATAACATAGGAAAGCGTATCCAGTGGCCGCGCGGGCGGGTCAGAATTGTCTGACGCAGACGCCGATACCCGAGCGAATCCAACAGGATCAGCCCGAGCACCGGGAAAATAAACTGCCAGTTGGGCATCAAAAACGATTGGTTCAGGCCGACGATATAAAACAGATGGGCCAGAAGAAAGGCTGTCAGACCCGCCGGGAAGAAACTGGGCGGCAGCATCAGGAAGATGTCGCCAGCCATTGATGAGACAAGGCCAAAGCCGAACCAGGCGCTCCAGCCCTGCCAGCCTGAAGCCAGGCTGAATCCGGTTATTAACACCAGCATGGGCGCCGGTTTGGTGAAAATGCGCCAGCGCGGACGGTTTAAACCAACCGCCAGCCAATCGGCTGCAGCCAGTGTCAAAGCCCCCGCGTACCACCCCCAATGCATCTGGTCTAATCCCTGTCGCGCGTATATCCCAACCAACGCAGCGCGTCCGGCCGGTTACGCCAGTTTGCGTTGACTTTGACCTTCAGCTCGAGGAACACTTTGCGCCCGCTCATTGACTCGATTTCGCCGCGGGCAGTCGAGCCAATCTTTTTCAACATCTCCCCATTCTTGCCAATCACAATCCCTTTGTGGGTTTCCCGTTCGACCAGCAGTGTAGCGTGGATGTACGCGCTGCCATTGCTGCGCTCCGTGAACTCGTCGATGCGCACTGCCATCCCGTGCGGAATTTCGTCGCGCAGGTTGTTTAGTGCTGCTTCACGGATCAATTCCGCAGCAATATCGCGCTCATAGAAGTCCGTAACCTGATCTTCACTGAAAAATGGCGCGCCTTCCGGAAGCAGCGCCAGGATTTGCTGCAGCAGCACCTCGCAATTTTGCCCGGTTACCGCTGATACCGTGATGGATTTACCTTGCGGCAGCAGTGCTTGAAACAGGCCTTCACGTTCTGCCAGGACACCCGCGTTGACCACGTCTATTTTATTCAGCACCAACAGGATGGGCGGCTGGTGCTTGAGCGCCATCAGACGGGCAGCTACCCGGCGGTCCTCCTCGGTCGGGGGCGCACTGGCATCCACCAGCCATAGGATCACGTCCGCGTCCCGCAGGCTGTCTTCGGCTACCTGGTTCATGTACTCGCCAAGCTTATGGACGGGAAGATGCATCCCCGGCGTATCCATGAAGATTACCTGGGCGTTGTCCAATGTAAGGATGCCTAACTGACGCAGCCGGGTGGTCTGCGGACGTGGAGAAACGGCCGCCACCTTCTGCCCGAGCAGCGCATTCATCAAGGTAGATTTGCCAACATTTGGCCGTCCAACCAGGGCGCCATAGCCGGCGCGAAAGTTTTTTGAAGAATCGTCCATTAATCCTGCTCCACCTTTCGTATACCGGCAAATCCTTTGAAGCGCGTATTCACGATTGCCACCCCGGCAATGACCAGCGCACCACCTGCCAGCAGGTGCCAGTCCACACCCTCATTTAAGAAGATCACCCCCAGGATAACACCAACCAGCGGAAAGATATACGTCGTCAATGTGGTGCGTGTTGCGCCTACTTGATTCATCAGGGAATAATAGAAAGTAGTACCAATCGCCGTGGCCATGATTCCCAGCCAGAAGAGCGCGACCCAGGTCATGGGCAAGCGCGGTAGAGTAAGAGGTCCTTCCAGTGCTAATGCCAGCGGCCACACCGCCAGGTTGGCGAAAAAGTTCTGTCCCAACGCCTGGGCTGAAGGGTGCATGCCAAAAGTTACCCGCCTGGCAAAGACCGCCGCCGCTGCATAAGACAGGGATGCTGCCAAAACCAATAACGAACCCCACTGAAAATCCTTGAAATCAGCGCTGATATCGTTGGAGACCAGCACCACTACCCCGATAAATCCAACCACCAGGCCAAGGACTTTGGGCAGCGACAAATGTTCATCAGGCACAAACATGGGCAGCAGGATGAGTGTGAAAAACGGGACGGTCGAATTGAGGATGGACGCCATGCCAGAGGTGATGTACTGCTCACTGACTGTAATCAACACGAACGGCAGCGCAATATTAAAGATGCCAAGAAACAGGAAAGAGCGCCACCGTTCGCGCAAAGGCTCTTTTACGTGGTAAATGCGTGCAATAACAAACAGGGCGCTCAAAGAGACCAAAAGCCGGATAGCGTTCACCGTAATGGGCGGCACTTCCCGGATGGCTATTTTTAACCACAAAAAGGTTGCACCCCAAACCAGCCCAAGGTACCAAAACTTGGCCCAATTCTTAAGCGACAATCCGTTGTCCTTCTAAAGCCAGCAATTGAGCCTTGTCATCCACTCCCCCGGGGCTGCCGTAGCCGTGCAATTTTCCATCCGTGCCGACCACCCGGTGGCAAGGGATGACGATCGGGATCGGGTTGCTGGCCATAATCCTGCCCACGGCGCGGGCGCTGCCGGGACTTCCGGTTTGACGCGCCAGATCACCATACGTTCGGGTCTGTCCATATGGAATAGCATCGCAGGCGCGCAGCACCTTTTCCTGGTACGGTTGCATCGCTCGCCAATCGATCGGCAGAGTAAAAACCCGCCGACCGGCATAAAAATATTCAGTCAACTCCTGGACAGCCTGCTCGGCCAGCCTTTCCAGTTGCGCATCGCCCGTGTGAACTTCAGCCTGCTTGCCAAAGGCAATTTTTGCCAGCCCAACGTCGGATACATAAATGGTCAGCGGACCAACAGGGGTTTTATCGAGTATACGCGCCTCGTAAGAAATCGAATCAGAATCCAATATATACCGCCTCCTGTGGCAACGATCCAGCTGGTTGTATTATATCAGCGGGACATTCACCTTGCCGGTGGGAAAGTTGGGACCTTTAGCTGATTAACCTGCGAAAAACCTCCATTTTTTCCCGGTTCGTTAGGATATTGTGCCCCAGGCGTAGGGTAAGCGTAGGTTTAGCGTCAAGTAATGGAACGGACATTCTGCTAATATAAGAGCAGAAAAGGGCGACTTCTCTTCTTCTCCTCCTTAAATAGCATGCCTGGGTCGGCGTCCCAGGCATGCTGTGATTCCAGGGAAAGTCACCTTTTTTGTTTTTGGGGGAATTCATTTTTTCTACCCGCCTATCGCTGGCAGGCAAAACCTTAGAATATTTCCACAAAATAGACTACAGCCATTCGCCAGATTATGTTAAGATAATAAAGTACTGGCATATAGCTGTTCATACTCAGGAGATTAAACCATGACATCGATCAGGGATGGAAAATTTTTCCTCGGCAAGGTTTTTGACATGCAAGCCGGAAAACTAACCGACGAGCTGTTACAGTACGATCCGGCGGACCTGACCACGCATGCGGTGGTCACTGGCATGACCGGTTCGGGCAAAACTGGCATGTGCATCGGTTTGTTGGAAGAAGCCGCCATCGAAGGCATTCCCGCCATCATTATCGACCCCAAAGGCGACTTGACCAACCTGCTGCTGCACTTCCCAAATTTGCTGCCGGCTGACTTTGAACCCTGGATCGATCCGGAGGTTGCCCGGCGTGAAGGCAAAACCAGTGCCCAGACCGCGCAGGATACGGCTGAAGCCTGGAAAAATGGCCTGGCAAGCTGGGGGTTGGGTCCGGATCAGCTCAACCTGCTCAATCAATCGGTCGATTTTGGCGTCTTCACCCCCGGTTCCACTGTTGGGACGCCGATCAATATTTTGTCTTCGTTTGCCGCTCCCGATTTGCCGTGGGACGAATACCGTGAGGTCCTGCGAGAAAAGATTTCCACGATCGTCACAGCGCTGCTCGGTCTGGTCGGTCTGAATGAAATCGATCCGCTGCGCTCGCGCGAGCATATTCTGGTTTCCAACATCCTGGAGAATGCCTGGAGTAAGGGCGTCTCCCTCGACCTGACCGAGCTGATCCTGCAGGTGCAAAACCCTCCGTTTGAACGGTTAGGCGCCTTCCCGGTGAACAATTTCTTTCCCGCCAAAGAGCGCTTCGATCTGGCAATGCTGCTGAATAATTTTTTGGCCTCGCCCAGTTTTGAAGTCTGGCGCGAGGGTGTCCCGCTGGACATTGGCGAGTTGATGACCTCGGCGAGCGGCAAACCGCGTCACAACATTTTTTACCTGGCGCACCTGAACGACAGTGAGCGCATGTTCTTCGTCACCCTGCTTTTTGCAGCCATCGAATCCTGGATGCGCTCGCAGCGCGGCACCAGCGCCTTGCGCGCCCTGGTCTATTTTGATGAAATCCTCGGCTACCTGCCGCCAGTTGCCAATCCGCCTTCGCGCCCGATCATGCTGCGTATGCTGAAACAGGCGCGCGCATTTGGCGTCGGGTTGCTGCTGGCAACCCAGAACCCGGTCGACGTGGACTATAAGGGTCTGTCGAATGCCGGTACCTGGTTCGTCGGCCGCCTGCAGACGGATCAGGATAAGCAGCGGCTGCTGGACGGACTCGATTCTGCCGGCGGCGGCCTGGACCGGCAGGAAGTTGACAAACTCATCTCCAGGCTGGGCAAACGCACCTTCCTGCTGCACAATGTGCATGCCAAGGCGCCCAAGATTTTCCAGACGCGCTGGGCATTGAACTTCCTGGCCGGGCCCCTCACCCGCATGCAAATCCCACAATTAATGAAGTTGATCCCCGCTCAAACGCAACCCCGCGTCGGCGAACCCGGCATGCCTATGGGCGCTGCCGCTGCGGTTGCACCGGTACAGGCAGCAGCAACTACGGCAGCCAAAGCCCCGACCCCCTTCGGACCTGCCTCGACCACCCGTCCAGTGATGCCGGCCGGGGTAAACGAATTTTTCATCCCGAACAACCTGGGCTTTTCGCAGGCTTTAACAGACGCTCGTGTCCCATCCTCGGCTAAAGTGGATCAAGGCGGGTTCCTCTACCGCCCGGCGCTTTTCGCCCAGGCGGAAGTGACCTATCTGGCGCGAAAATACAACCTTGAACTGACCCGCCAGGTCTCCTCGCTCCCTCAGGAGGCCCGCGGGCGCATGGTCAGTTGGGATGATTTTGCCTGGCAAGCCTACAAACGGGAAGATGTAATCAGTTCCCCACTGCCAGGTGCGCGTTATGCTGCTATCCCCGAATGGCTGTCGGATGCCCGGTTAATCACCTCCCTGCAAAGCGATTTTGTGGATTGGGTGGTACGCAACGGCACCCTGCGGGTGCGCGTCAATGAGGTGTTGAAGGTTTTCGCCGGCCCAGACGTGACCACCGCTGAATTCCGCGAGATGTGCAGCAAGGCCGCCCGCGACGCGATGAAAGCTGAACTAGACAAAGTGGAGACCACATTCAATAAAAAATTGGAGACCCTGGAAGCCAAAGTCAAACGTCAGACCATGGAAGTCGATTCGCAGGAGGATGAGCTTGGTCAACGGCGCATGGAAGAAGTCGGCAAGGGCGCTGAGTTCCTGATCGGCATGCTGGGCGGACGCAAGCGCAGCCTCTCCAGCAACCTGTCCAAACGGCGTATGACCGCTTCCGCCAAGGCTATTTTGAAACAGGAACAGGCTGAGCTTGAAATGCTGGAAAAGCAGCTGGCGGGTTTGGAAAATGAACGAAAAGCCGCGCTGGACGAGGTCAATGAACGCTGGGCCAGGCAGGTGGATCATGAGGTCGAGGTACCCGTGACCCCCTACCGCAAAGATGTTTACGTCGATTTTTACGGCATCGCCTGGCTGCCTTATTACGTAGTCAGTGTGGACGGCCAAAGCCGCGAAATCCCGGCTTTCCAACAACCATCCCGCTGAATCATTTGAATTAAGTCGGGGACTGGCACTGTCAAATTGCCAGTCCCCATTTCTAAATTGCTATCCCTGCTCCGACTGGATCAAACCATTATGGCAACCTACATCTCCTGGGTCACTGCCAACCCGCTCTTCTCGGCTGCCGTTCAATTCGCCATTTTGGGAACCCTGGGCGAGATCATCTCTTTCAGCTTGCAGAAAAAGCGGTTTGCCCTGCCATGCAACGGCTGGCAGTTGATCGGGAAATTATTCGCCTGGGCGCTGCTTGGCATCATCATCAAATACGGGTTCACCGGAATGAAAGGCTTTACCCAGGTGCTGCTCGACCACCACCTTCTGCCAGAATTAGCCAGCAGCGGCATTGGCTGGGCATTTGCCGTTTCGGTGTTCACCAATATCCTCTTCGGTCCGCAGATGATGGCCTTCCACCGGTTGGAAGATAACCTCATCCTTGGGCAAAAGGGGTTTTCCGGCATCACTCGAGCCTGGTGGACGCTGATCTGGTTCTGGATCCCGGCGCATACCATCACCTTCTCGCTGCCAACCGATTACCAGATTGGCTTAGCAGCCTTGTGGTCGCTGGTCTTAGGGATCATCATGGGCTACACCAAAGCCGGAGCAGCTAAGAAAACCGCAGCTAGCGCTGCTGATCCCATTGATTAACCCTGCGAATTGGGTATAATCACCGCAGGAGAACTTAATGCCGACAAATCCGACCCGAGACAGGGTAAATCCAGAAAAATTTGACACCACCCCGCTGCGCCGACCAAGCTGGATTAAGGTGCGCGCGCCCAGCGGTGAAACCTACGAACAACTGCAGCAGCTGATGCGCAAGAAAGCGCTGCACACCGTTTGTGAAGAAGCCGGCTGCCCAAACATGGGTGAATGCTGGGGCGCAGGCACTGCCACTTTCTTGATGATGGGCGACATCTGCACCCGTACCTGCGGCTTCTGCGACATCAAACACGGACGGCCTGAAGCGCTTGACTGGTTGGAACCGGAACGCGTGGCCCAGGCGGTGAAGGCTATGGACCTGCGGCATGCCGTGATCACCTCGGTCAACCGTGATGACCGTAAAGACGGCGGCGCACCTATTTTCGCCATGGTCATCCGCCGCATCCGCGAGATCCACCCTGGCTGCTCGATTGAAGTCCTCATCCCGGACTTCAAAGGCAGCAGTGAAGCGCTGCGCATCGTCATGGATGCCCGCCCGGAAATTCTCAACCACAACGTCGAGACCGTTCCAAGCCTGTTCAAAGTGGTACAGCCGCAGGATCATTACGAATGGGCTGCTGCCACCCTGACCAATGCCAAGAAAATTGAGCCGGATGTGTTAACCAAATCAGGCATCATGCTCGGCCTGGGCGAAACGATCGACGAGGTCAAGGCGGTCATGGACGACCAGCGCTCCTGGGGTGTTGACATCCTAACCCTGGGTCAATATTTGCAGCCCAGCCGGCAGCACTTGCCGATTGCGCGTTACTACACGATGGAAGAATTCGCCGAACTAAAAGAATACGGCCTGGGAATCGGTTTCAAGTGGGTCGAGAGCGGACCCCTGGTCCGCTCCTCCTACCATGCAGCTGATCAGGTACGCGCCCTCAGTGCGGTACACCGCAAATTATACGGTTCGAATTAAGGCTTCATCTTTCTCTCCCCGCCTCGTTTATCCGTCAACCCAAAGGTAAGGGTGAAAAGAACATTAATGCTGTAAAGAATTGTTACATTTACGTTGCAATCCCGGTCAAATGCTTGCCGACCCCTTGAAATATCTTGGAATTTTCATATAATATATATTGTCAATCGCCTGGGTGCCCCCCTCACCCCGGCGATTGACTATTAGAGGTAAAAATTTTTACCGGTAATAAAACAGGGCTGCGCTGCAGCTCTGTTTTGCTTTTAACCTGTGAGTCAGAATTCAGGGATCTTCTTAGATCTCCCAAGCATATTGCACCAGAACGCGGATTTTTGGCTGGCCGTTGACGACGGTGAATCCCACCGCCCAGGTACGCCAATCCAACTCATTGTCCTGCACTCCGGCAGCGCGGTAAACCGCAACAAATGGCATTCCGGCAAATTGGGCTGGCCACTCCACCAAAGCCGTAGTCGGGCCAGTCCCGCTGCCGGTTGCCAGGTCCTGGCATACCAGGGCGTTGGTTTGATCAAACACGTTCAAGAGCAGCGGCAAAATTTCAGAACTAAAAGCCCCCTCCACCGGCAATCCGCTGCCCGCCTGGTCGCCCCAGGTGTAGGTAAAGGTGTTGTTAAACAACCCGACGACTTCAGTCGGGGTAATATGCACCGGCGCATTGGCGATCCGGTAGAAAATGTCCAGGCCGTCAACAGGATCGATCGTTTCAGCCAGTGCCGCATCGTCCAGATCTTTCAGCGCTGTGGTAAAAGCTGCCAGCACCGCCTGCACCCGCGGGTCAGCGCAATAATCGGGACTGGGAGTGGAAAGCAGCACTGGCACGGTTGGGCCAGGGGTCGGTGAGATGACGACCACCAGCGGCGGAGTCGGTGAAGACGAAGGCAATGAGGTGCCAGAGTCCAGTGGGGCCAGTGATGGGGTCGCTGGCCCGGCAGCGCACCCGGAAACGAATACTATCAACAACAAACTGGCAATTCGGTAGCACATTTTCTTGTCCATGGCATCAGCATAGCACGAAAGCACACCAAAAAAAAGAGCTCCGTGATCCACCAGCTTGCCCCGGGTTTGTCATGCCCGGTGGGCAACCTGACAACAAGGAAGAAAAGCTACGTCCGCACACACACCACGCCAGCCGCTCCCGGGCCAATGTGCGCCCCAATCGCTGGAGTGACTTCCTGGGTCAGGGTCCTGTCAGCGATCGGAATAAACGGATGCAGCAGTTTCTGCAGTTCATCCACTTTGGATTGCGCCAGTGTGTGGACAAAAGATATGCGCTCCAAAGGCGCAAGGCTGGCGACGATTTCACTTATCCGCTTGAATGCTTTGGCGGTGGTCACAGCCATTTCCATTTTTATGACGCCATCATGGAAGGTTATGATGGGCTTGATCTTGACCATGGAACCCAGGATGGCCCGATAACGGGCAACCCGCCCGCTGC
This sequence comes from uncultured Anaerolineaceae bacterium, assembly GCA_937863605.1. GTDB lineage: Bacteria > Chloroflexota > Anaerolineae > Anaerolineales > Anaerolineaceae > Bellilinea. Next base: position 3,896 of record CALMGN010000050.1, on the reverse strand, counting down.
GCCTAAGAAACTCCAGGGTATCGACCACCGCATAGACATAGGTGCGCTTGCGCAAGTCAGTCAATTGCCTGATAATCTCCTCGATGTGTTGACCATGTACCACCGCTTTGGCCGCCTCCAACGCTTGCAGGCCAAGGCCCAATGAAACCTGACCCGAGTCAACCACCCAGATTGGCACGCGGGATACCATTTCTTTGGCTTTCCGTGCGACATTGATGGTGGTCGATAGTGTCTCTGCAACATGGATGGAGATAATACCCTGCGCACCCTCGTCGGCGGATTTTTCGTAAGCGCTGGCAAACGCCGCCAGGCCAGGGGCTGATGTGGTTGGCGATTGGGGATAATCAGGCAGCTGGTGATAAAACTCCTGGCGCGACAGATCAATGCCGTCTAAAAAACTCTGCTCGCCGATGTTGATGTAAGCTGGTACAACCGTAATGCCCCATTCCCGGGCAACTTCACCAGGGAGGTCACTGGTGCTGTCAGTGACGATTTTTATATTCATGTGACTTTACTGACCTCGCGCATAACCGATTCGATAACGTCCAACGCCTGGTTCACAAGATCAAGGTCAGCTTGAGAACCCATGTGCCCGATGCGGAAGACCTTCCCCGTCAGCGGGCCATAGGAGCCTCCAACCACCAACCCTCGTTCCCGCAAGCGTTGATCGAATTCCTCCCACCCGATCCCATCCGGGATATAAACCGCGGTGACCGTCGGCGCAGGGACTGCTCCAGGGGCAGGGAACAACCGCAATCCCAGTTCGAGGATCCGGCCCCGGCAGGTTTCTGCAACCTGATTGTGCCTCGCGAAGACCTGCTCCAGGCCTTCATCCAGCAGCAGTTGCGCTGCCGCATCCAAAGCTGCCAGCCCATGCCAGTTTGGGGTGTAGGGAAAATAAAAATTCTTCTGGGCAGTGCGGAAGGGCAGCAGAGCATCATAGCCAGGATAATTGATCTCAGCGGCAATTTCCCAGGCGCGCGGACTGATGGAAACAAAGGCTGCCAAAGGCGGCGCAGAAAGCGCTTTCTGCGATGCGCCTAAGCACAGGTCAATCCCCCACTCGTCGGTCAACACCGGAGTGCCGCCGGCGCTGGCAACCGCGTCCACATAAAGAAGTGGAACATCATATTTTTGTTTCAGCATCCCCAGCCCGTCCAATGGATTAAGGGTGCCGGACGGGGTCTCGCAGTGCACCGCAGTGATCATTTTGGGGTGGAAGTTGACGATGGCTTGTTCGATTCTGCTTAAATCGCCCAGGGTTTCGTCATATCCCAGGCTGACCGTGCGCACCTCGGCCCCAATTGCGCGCGCCATATCGCCAATGCCGTAACCAAAAACACCGGTGCCAACCGCCAGCACCCGATCGGCGGGCAGCAGCACGCTTTTCAAGGCTGACCACAAAGCCAGCATCCCCTCACCAGTCATGATTGCCATCGGGTTGCTTGTGGCGTAAATGGTTTGCAGGCTGGCTTCGGTGCGGTTGTACAGCTCAAGGAACTCGGTCTCAAGATCAGCGGAGCCGTAATCCACATTCATCGCATCCAACACGGCCTGCGGCACCCGCACCGGTCCTGGAACCATTGGAATAGTATATGTTTCCATCCATCACCTGCTTTCGAGGGATTCATTTATCAAACACCAGTAAATTATCCCACGGTTGTGAACAATGGGAAGTTTTTTTCATCGGCCACTGGAACCCGGAAGGGTTCAGGCACTAAAGGTATAATAGTGGGGAGATTTTTACAAAATCAACATCGGGCAGGAGGTTGCCATGAATTCCAGCGTCGTAGAGCGATTCACCCGCTATGTGAAGATTTACACCCAGTCGGACCATGATTCGACCACCTTCCCAACCACAGCCCGCCAGTTTGATCTGGCACGCCTGCTGGTTGATGAATTGCATGACCTTGGTCTGATTGATGTCTTATTGGATAAAAACGGTTATGTGTACGGCACGCTGCCAGCCAATACCCCTGCCGCTGCGCCGGTGATTGGCTTTGTTGCCCATATGGACACCAGCCCGGACCTGAGCGGTGAAAATGTAAAACCACAGCTGGTGGAGTATGCCGGCGGAGACATCGTTCTCAACCGTGAAAAAGGCATTGTCCTTTCACCGCAACAGTTTCCCGACCTTGAAAAATATGTCGGCAAGACGTTGATTACCACCGACGGCACAACCCTGCTGGGCGCAGATGACAAAGCCGGTGTAGCTGAGATTATGGCAGCCTTGGAATATTTGGCTGCCCACGCCGAGATTAAACATGGGCTGATCAAAGTTTGTTTTACCCCGGATGAAGAGGTCGGTTACGGCGCTGACCGCTTTGACGTGGCCGGTTTTGGCGCAGATTTTGCTTATACCATGGATGGTGGGGAGATTGGCGAATTGCAGTACGAGAATTTTAATGCCACTACCGCCAAAATAAATATTCAGGGGCGCAGCGTTCACCCCGGTGCAGCGAAGAAAAAGATGATTAACGCCAGTCTGGTCGCAATTGAACTGAACAACACGCTGCCGGTGGAAAAACGGCCTGAAAACACGGAAGGCTATGAGGGGTTTTATCACCTGACCCATATCAATGGCGATGTCGAAGTAGCCGAATTGAAATACATCATCCGCGAACACGACCGGGACACATTCGAGGCCATGAAAGCCAACCTGCAAGCGATTGTTGACCAGTTGAATGTTAAGTATGGCGGAAAACGCGTATCGCTTGGCATGAAAGATCCCTATTACAACATGAAGGAAAAAATCGAGCCGGTCATGTACGTGATCGACCTGGCGCGTTCCGCCATGGAGGCGGTGGGTGTAAAACCACTGGTCATACCCATCCGCGGTGGCACCGACGGCGCACGATTGTCTTATATGGGATTGCCATGCCCGAATATTTTCACCGGCGGGCACAATGCCCATGGGCGCTACGAGTACATTCCAGTTTTCGCCATGGAAAAAGCCGTCGAGGTGATTGTGAAGATTGTACAAATGGCTGTGAAATAACGAATTCCATTTTTCATGGACGACGATTCGGTCACCCATCATCGAAGATCCATCCGCCTGCCTGAATATGATTATTCTCAGGCAGGTGGTTATTTTGTCACGATTGTGACGAAGGGACGTTTATGCATCTTCGGAAATGTGGTAAATGGCAATGTGGAACTCAAAGATTACGGAGTAGTTGCGCAAAATGAATGGCTAAAAGCTGCGCAGATACGCCAAAATGTAAAGATCAATGATGATGAATTCGTGGTAATGCCGAACCATATCCACGGAATCATCTGGATAAAGGATAATGTACCAAATTTGGTAGAGGCGCAGCGGCGCTGCGCCCCTACGCCAGATAAGCGAATCTCGCTTTGTGGGCAAATATTGGGTACGATCGTTAGAGCGTATAAATCTGCTGTGACCTATCAAATTCATAAATTGGGCGAATTATTGGGCTTACCCATCTGGCAGCGTAATTATTATGAGCATATCATCCGCAATGACCGGGATTATGCCAATATTTACGATTACATCCAGGTCAATCCCATTAATTGGGAATCAGACGAAGAAAATATTCCGTAATTTTTTTATACCGGCTTTACCGCCGATTAGATCACGCTGTAAATCTTCGCACCGCTGACCTCGCCATGGCTGACGCTGCGGCGCACCTGGCCAGCGTTGAACTGAAAGTTATCGGCTCACCGGTATTGGCCCTGGAATCCAAAGGGGTGCATTTGATTCTGTGCAGCACCTGTCTGAATTATTTCAAGCTGGTGGATGCGTTGCAGGTGAGCATTGTCGGCGGCATGCCGAATAGCATCCCCCCTGCGCCCTTACAGGGTGCTTCGCGAGGGACCGTTGTTTTGCTGTTTTCTTGTGCCCCCAAGGGGATTCGAACCCCTGTTTTGGCCTT
>CALMGN010000049.1 GCA_937863605.1 uncultured Anaerolineaceae bacterium | reverse complement strand
GCCTGGGCAAAGCCGATCCAGAGTGCATCCTTCCAGGTCAGCGAATCCAGGCTGCGGCTGCGTTTACCGACTTTTTCAGCAATGAGCAGCAGCAGCGCGGTCGCCAGCAGGAAAAGTGCGGTCACCGGAGCATCCTTAAAAGCGGCTTCCACCAGGTCCTTGATCAGCAGGCCAATGACCCCTGCCGGGATGGTCGCTAAAACCAGCAGCCATCCCAAGCGGGCAGCTGGAGTGCCAAAGGGTTTGCTGGTGCGCAGGCCGTTCCAGACCGCGCGGATAATCTCCCACAAATCGCGCCGGAAAAAATAAATGACCGCGGCCAGGGTGCCAAGCTGCACCAGCACATCAAACGGGAAAATCACGGCTTCGTCAAGCTTCCAGCCCAGCAGGTAAGGGGTAATCACCAGGTGTGCGGAACTGGAGACCGGGAGGAATTCGGTGATGCCTTGAATGATGCCGAGGATGATTGCCTGGAAAATGGTCATGAATTATTATCCTGTGGATTGTAGTTGGCGAGGAAGGTGTCTGCAAAATGGTCAAATTGCCCGGCCAGGATGGCACTCCGAGCGTCGTTGACCAGGGAAACAAGTGTCTGGATATTGTGAATGGAAATCAAGGTGGCTGCCAGCATTTCCTTGGCCACGATCAGGTGGCGCAGGTATGCCCGGGTGAAGTGGTTGCAGGTGTAGCAGGTGCAAGCCTCGTCAATGGGACGCGGGTCATGCGCATTGGCAGCATTCATCAGATTGATCCGCCCGGTACGGGTCATGGCTGCCTGGTGGCGTGCCAGGCGGGTGGGCAGCACGCAATCGAAGATGTCAATCCCGCGCCGGATGCCGTTAACCAAATCTTCCGGCGAGCCGACTCCCATCAGGTAGCGCGGTTTATCTTCCGGCAGGACTGCGTCCAGCACCTCGATCATGGCGTGCATCTCGGTTTTGGTTTCTCCGACCGACAGGCCGCCAATGGCATGGCCTGGAAAACCCAGTGAGGAGATGAATTCTGCAGATTGTTCCCGCAAGTCAGGAAAAACGCCGCCTTGCACAATGCCGAATAAAGCCTGGTCGCGGCGCGACTGGGCTGTGTGGCAGCGTTCTGCCCAGGCATGCGTGCGGGCGACAGCGCGCTGGTTGTACTCGCGGTCATAGGGCGGAGCGCATTCATCGAAAACCATAATGATGTCGGCGCCCAGGTCTTCCTGAATTTGAACAGCTTTTTCCGGTGTGAACCGGTGGGTTGACCCGTCGATGTGGCTCTTGAAAGTTACCCCGTCTGCGTCGATTTTGCGCATGTCAGCCAGCGAAAAGACCTGAAAACCGCCTGAATCGGTCAACATCGGGCCGTCCCACTGCATGAAACGGTGCAGGCCGCCCATCTCAGCCACCAGGTCGGCACCCGGGCGCAAATACAGGTGATACGTGTTCGAGAGTACCAGGCTGGCGCCGGTGGCGCGCAGCTGATCGGGAGATACCGCCTTGACCGTTGCCTGAGTCCCCACCGGCGCAAAAACCGGGGTGAGCAGGTCGCCGTGCGGGGTGGTGAACACGCCTGCGCGGGCACGTTTGTCTTGTGCAATGCGGTTGAATTGAAATAAGTTGCTGTTAATCATAAACCCCAGAAAATAGCGAGACCGGCCAAAATTGCCAGAATCACCAGAATGGTGAGCGGGATGCCGATGCGGGTAAAAGTCCGGAAATTATACCCCCCGGAACTCATAACCATAATATTAACCGGATGGCCGTACGGTGTTGGAAAAGCCAGGGAACACCCAAGCGCCACGGCCATGCCAAGCGCGCGGGAATCAATTTGAGCAGAAGCCCCGGCAGCCATTGCCAGAGGGGCTACCACCAGTGCTGCCACTTGACCGCTCATGACTTGGGTCAGCAGCATCGCGATCAGGATCAAGGCGAGCGCGATCCAAAGCGGGGCGATATCTCCGAGCAGCCCGAGCAGGGCGTTGACCGCCTGCCTTGCCAGACCCGTGTCGCGGATGGCGGTGCTCAAAGGCCACATGCCCGCGATGAGGAAAATTGCTTTCCATTCAATCGACCTGTAGGCGTCGTTCATGTTCATACAGCCAGTGACAACCAGTAGCACTGCGCCAGCCAGGATGGTCTCTGCTACTGGAACCAACCCGGTTGCTGCGATGATAAGTGCAACCAGCGTGATCCCCAGCGCCAGATAAATTCTTCCTGGTGCCAGCACGGCATCCGGGTCTTCCTCCAGTAGGACCATATCGGGGTCGCCATGGAGCAAACGGATTCGTCGGGCAGTTCCCTGGACCAGCAAGGCATCTCCAGGCTGCAGTTGCAGATCAGCCAGATCCTCCTCAACCGGGCAATTGCTCCGCCACACGGCGACGACTGTGAGGTGGTATTTCTCGCGGAAGTTCAGGTCGCGCAGCGACTTCCCAACCATAGACGAGTGCGGCGGAATGACCAATTCGGCTAGTTTGATGATCTCATTGACGACCTTCGGCTGCGCCGGGCTGCCAGGCACAGCAACTAGCTGAAATTCAACCATTTTGGCTGGATCGACCAACCCGTGGACCATCAGCCGATCACCGGGATGAATAATTTCCGAACGCTTGGGAGCCAGGTAGGGTTGTCCATTTCGGATGACGCCGATAATCGTCAACCCGACCTTTTTGCGCCAGTCGCCGGCGCTGATGGTCTTTCCCGCCAGGGGGCTGTCGGGGAGCACCATAATTTCCGCCAGATTGCTCTTCAGGTTATACATCTCGGTCAGGCGCGCACCGAGTTGCGTGAGCAGCCCATTGCGGCCTTCCGGTTGGGTGGTCGGAAGCATGCGGCGTCCTACAGTGACCATGTAAACTGCGCCTATGACAACGAGCGGCAAGCCAATCGGGAAAAAATCCAGCACGCCGAAGGGTGCGAACCCCGCCTCACGCAATGCGCCGCTGACGACAATATTGGAAGTGGTGAACAATGTCGCCATGCCGCCTAATATTGTGCCGTAAGCCAGGGGCAGCAGCAATCGGGAAGGAGACACGCCTGCCGAACGAGTGAGGGTCATGACGGCCGGCAGCAGGATACCCACCACCGCGATGTTGTTCATGAAAAGGGATAGCCCGGCTGCCGTCAGGAAGGTAACCAGGATTAACGTCGCGTCGTTTTTATTGCCAAGGCGCAGCATCCCGCGGCTGAGGACGAGGGTGACGCCCGTTTTGTGCAGGGCGGCGCCAATCATGGAGATAGCAATCAGGGTCATCACGGCTGACCCGCTAAACCCGGCGAAGACCTCCTGCGGTTTGACCGTACCGGTGATGCCCAGCGCAACCAACACCAGCAAAGCGACCAGATCAGGTCGCAATATTTCCGTAATCAGCAATATTGCTGCAATAACTGTGATCGCCAGCGTGAGTAGGGCAGCAGAATCCATTTCCTCGGATTATAGCCGATCTGGTTATTCCTCACAGGCGCAAATTTTGGGAGATATTGCGCCTGCTGAATAAAACCCCCGCTTGTGAGAATGTTAGACAGGCTTTATACTATCCGCGGGCAATCACCAGGTGACCGGCAATAAAATTAGTTTCACCCATTCGGTTTTCACCTGACACCAGCCAAATTTTGGTACCAGGACAAACCATGCAGCCTCCATCCAGTAAACGTTGGGTAATCGCACCAAAAATCACGCCGGAAGCCGATCAGGCATTGGCAGCCTACCCAACTGTCATGCGCCAACTGCTGTTTAATCGCGGGATCACCGAAGGAGTGCAAGCCATTCGTTATTTGGAAGGCCGGGTCGAGACTGGCGATCCATTTTTGTTGACCGACATGGCCGCCGCGGTTGACCGTTTGAACTGGGCGCTCGAGCATCAGGAAAAAATTGCTGTCTTTGGCGACTTCGATGTGGACGGGGTGACTTCAACCGTGATGATGGTCGAGGTGCTGCAGTCATTCGGTGGGCTGGTTGAGCCATACATTCCGGACCGGCTCGAAGAAGGTTACGGATTAAACAACGAAGCGCTGACGAGTTTGAAGGAAAGTGGGGTGCAGGTAGTCCTTTCGGTAGATTGCGGCATCCGCTCCGTCACAGAAGCAAAACATGCCCTCGACCTCGGGCTTGACCTGATTATCACCGACCACCACCATGTTGGCGAACAATTGCCGCAGGGGTTTGCGGTCATTGATCCCAAACGTGAAGGGGACGCCTATCCGGACAAGAATCTGGCGGGGGTTGGAGTGGCGTACAAACTGGTTCAGGCGCTGGTTTCCCGGCGTTCGGGGGCTGAGAGTGCGGCGGGTGATTGGTTGGACCTGGTGGCGTTGGGAACAGTCGCGGACATGGTGCCGCTTATCGGAGAAAACCGGCAGCTGGTACGCAAAGGACTGCACCGGTTGCGGCTCGGCAAGCGCCAGGGGGTTTTATCACTGGCCAATGCTGCCAGAGTTAACCTGAACACCCTGAACACCGGCGATGTCGGGTTTATGCTGGCGCCGCGCTTGAATGCCGCCGGACGATTGGAATCAGCCTTGGCAGCTTATCAACTTTTATATTCCAAAGATGTAGCTGAGGCCGGTCTGCTGGCCCAGAAATTGGATGATCAAAACACATCACGGCAGAAACAGACCCGTGATACACAAACCGAGGCTGAACGTCAGCTCCTTGAGGCGGAAGAAGAGTACGTACTGTTTGCACTGGGGCATGACTTCAACCCCGGTGTCGTCGGGTTGGTCGCCGCCCGATTAGTGGAGATTTTCCACCGTCCCGCAATCGTTGGCGCCTGGGTGGATGGAGCGATTCGCGCTTCCTGTCGCAGTATACCCGGGTTTCACATTACCAGAGCCCTAGATGAATGCGCTGATCTGCTGGTTCGGCACGGCGGGCATGAATCCGCAGCCGGTTTTACCGTCCGTGAGGAACACCTGGACGAGCTGCGCGAACGCCTGGCAAAAATTGCATGGGGTGATCTAGCTGGTTACGACCTGCGGCCGGTGGTGCGTATCGATCAGGAGATCCCCTTGAGCGAATTACACCCGGATTTGTTGGAATGGATGGAAATGCTCCAGCCGACCGGACAGAACAACCCGGATGCAGCCTTCTGTTCGCGGAATCTGCAGGTGACCCATGTCAAGACGGTCGGCACCGATAAAACACATCTCAAATTTTCGGTGACCGATGGGAAAATCTATTATGACGCCATCGCCTTCCGCTTCGGGTATATGGCGGCGACCATGCCAAAACGGGTGGACCTGGCCTACCAGTTCGAGAAAAACGTTTTCAACGGGCGGGAGTCGCTGCAGTTGAAAGTGACGGATATCAAAGCCAGCGGAACCCCGGATTGACCTCTCTGCATAACCGCCGAACCACCTTCCTGTTGAGCGAACAACCTTTATCCCGTAAACAAATGCCCTCCCGCCCGGCAGCTATCGGATTAGCGCTGCTGGTGACCTTTTTGTGGTCAACCTCATGGGTACTGATCCGTTTTGGACTGAAAGAAGTCCCGGCGTTGACCTTTGCTGGGTTGCGCTATACGCTGGCTGCTTTGTGCTTATTGCCATTCCTGTTTAAACCGCAAACCTGGCAGGCCGTGCGGGTGTTGAACCGCAGTCAATGGTGGCTGCTGATTGGCATGGGGATCATTTATTATGCGGTGGCACAAGGCGCACAATATCTGGGGCTGGTATATTTGCCCTTGGCAACCGCCAGCTTGCTGCTCAATTTGACCTCGCTGGTGGTCGCTGGATTTGGCCTCATCCTGCTGAGTGAAGCTCCAACCCGGCTGCAATGGCTTGGGGTGATGCTCAATCTTGGCGGGATCTTGTTATTTTTCTTTCCGCCTGCTTTCACCGGACAGGATTGGTTGGGGATTGGGATCGTCATGATTGGCATGCTGGCCAATTCTGCCGGAACCCTGATGGGGCGCAGCTTGAACCGGTCTGGCAGCATCCCGCCTATCGTGGTGACCGCCATCAGCATGTCGATCGGTGCGATCCTGATGCTGGGCACCGGGCTGGCAACGCAAGGAATGCCTGGGATCAGCCCGGCGAGTTGGGCTGCTATTTTGTGGATGGCAGTGGTCAACACCGCCTTTGCCTTCGCGCTGTGGAATTACACCCAACGCAGCTTGCAGGCTATGGAAACATCCATTATCAACAACACCATGACAGTGCAAATCGCCATTCTTGGATGGATATTCTCAGGAGAAGGCCTGTCCGCGATGGAAATCGCCGGAGTCATCCTCGTAACAGTCGGAACTGTACTGGTCCAACTGCGGCGGTTAAGACGGGTCAATCCACAAAACGGTATTTAATCAACGCCCATAAGGCTTCAAAGGCGTCCCACATTTTGATCTTTTTCCCTTCAGAGTAATCCCGCGGGTAGAACGCAATGGGGACCTCGTAAAGGCGGAATTTACGCTTGAGGATTTTGGCGGTGAATTCGGGTTCAAATTCAAACCGGTGAGCGTGCAATGGGATATCCTTGATCAACTCGCGCTTGAAGACCTTGTACCCCGTCTCCATATCGCTGAGGATATTGTTATACAAAATATTGGTGACGAAGGTCAGGATTTTATTCGCGACCATATTCCAGTACAAAATTGGCCGGCGGGCTTGCCCCAAAAACCGGGAACCGTAAACCACATCCGCTATGCCATCCTCGATCGGCTGAAGCAGGTTAGGGTACTCGCGCGGATTGTACTCCAGGTCGGCATCTTGGATGATGATGACGTCCCGGGTGGCATTTTGAATGCCCGTTCGTAAGGCGGCGCCCTTGCCGCCATTCTTCTCGTGAAAAATTACCCTGACTTCACCCTGCTCTTGCAGTTCTTTGAGTATTTCACGGGTGCCATCGGTGGAGCCGTCATCTACGACCAGAATTTCATGCACTAAACCGGTGGCTTTGACGCGTTTAATGATCTCACGAATGGTTTTTTGTTCATTGTAGGCGGGAATTAAAACCGTTACTTCCATCGGTTGAAATTATAGGGGACAAACCACTTTATTACAAGTCGAGCGTGCTATAATTCTGCCATAGGCTTACACTGCAATTCTTGTCCTCATCACCTCATTTTCACTGTCCATTTGCTCAACAAATCAAATAGGAATATCGTCCTCAAGGAGAATTGAAATGGCTGTTCTCGGTCGATCTTCGGTGAATACACCTAAACAAGCGCCCGCAACCGGCGCCTTCTTACCAGCTCCAATTACGAGCGTTGACGATACCGGTCTTTCACCGCTCTGGTTGCAGGATCTGGTATTGAAGATTTATTATTTCCAGGGCTACATGAGCGGCTTTAAATTGGCTGAGGAAATTGCGCTCCCGTTCACAGGCGTGCTGGACCAAATTTTGGAAGCCTTGAAGCGCGAAAAATCTCTGGAAGTGCGTTCCTCGCAGATGGGTTTGGGTGAAGGGGCGTATGTATACGCCATCACCGGGGCGGGAATTGCCCGTGCCCGCGAAGCGCTCGAACGCAGCCAGTACGCCGGCCCGGCGCCAGTGCCTCTGGCGCGCTATATTGAGTCCATCCACAAGCAAAGCCGCAGCCACATGCAGGTGACGCCTCGCATCATACACCAGGTTCTCTCAGCCATGGTGCTTTCCGAGCAGGCCTACCAGCGGATCGGACCGGCAGTCAATTCAGGTACCTCCATTTTTCTTTACGGCCCTCCGGGAAACGGCAAGACCACAGTAGCGCGCTCGGTTGGTAATATGATCCAATCGCAGCAAATGTATATTCCATTTGCTTTGTACGTGGACGGGCAGGTCATCAAGTTATATGACTCGGTCAACCATCAATTGATAGGCGAAGAAGATACCACCCCCTGGGGTACCGGCAATCTGCGGGCTGCTAACCGGCGCGATCCGCGCTGGGTGCATATCAACCGCCCATTCATCGTCACCGGCGGCGAGCTGACCCTGGCCGGGCTTGACCTGGTATTCGATGACACGCTGAAATATTACGAAGCCCCATTCCAGGTGAAGGCCAATGGCGGCATTTTATTGATTGACGACTTCGGCCGCCAACAGGTACGTCCGCGGGATTTGCTTAACCGCTGGATCGTCCCGCTTGAGAACCGCATTGATTACATGACCATGCATACTGGGCGCAAAATCGAAGTCCCATTTGACGTTCTGGTGGTTTTTTCAACCAACCTGCCGCCAAGAGACCTGGTCGATGAAGCTTTCCTGCGCCGCCTGCGCCATAAAATTGAAATTGTTGACCCCACCTTTGATGAATTCAAAGAAATTTTTAAGCGGGTTGCAGAACAAAAAGGGGTGAAGTATATCGACTCGGGCGTTAATAACTTGCTGCAGGAATTCTATATCAAGGGGAACCATAAGCTGCGCGCTAATCACCCGCGCGACCTTTGCGACCAGATTGTGGACATTTCGCACTACCTTGGCAAGGAAGCCGAAACCTCCCCTGAATTACTCGACCGCGCAGTTCAATCCTATTTTGTCGAGTTAGGCTAATGCTCAGCGAACCTACCGGGCCGCTGATTTTCGCCCATCGCGGCGCCAGTGCTTACGCTCCAGAGAATACCCTGGCAGCGTTCAAGCTGGCATTGGAGCAGGGTGCAGACGGGATCGAACTGGATGCCAAGTTGAGTGCGGATGGTGAAATCGTCGTCATCCACGACCAGACAGTGGACCGCACTACACCTGGCAAAGGTCGGGTAAACCAGTTGACTTTGGCTGAATTGAAAAGGTTGGAAGCTGGCAGGTGGAAAGGGGAAGCTTTCAGCGGTGAAAAAATCCCCACCCTGGCCGAGGTGTTTGCAACCGTTGGCGGAAAGCTCAAAATTAATGTTGAGTTGACTAATTACGCTACACCCGAGGACGGACTGCCGGAAAAGGCACTCGCCCTGGTTAGAGATTTTCACCTTGAAGACAGCGTTTTGTTTTCCTCGTTCCTGCTCTCCAATCTAGCCGCTGTGCGCCAGGTTTGGCCGGAGGCTCCGGTCGGTATTCTGACCCATCCTGGGATTAAAGGACTGCGCAACCGCTCAAAATTTAGCCGGGAAATTTCTCCGGATTACCTGCATCCCTATTTCCTCGACGTCTCCCAACAGCTGGTAACCCGCGAAAAAGACGCTGGACGGGTGCTAAATGTCTGGACGGTGAATTCCAGGGGAGCGATGCGTACATTAATTCGCTTCGGTGTTGCCGGGATCATCACAGACGATCCGCTGCTAGGATTGAAAATCCGAGGAGAGCGATGATTCCCGCTGAATGGCTGGTGCATGCGCAATCGACCCTCGCGGAATGGGTTGAGCGCACACCGGTGACCTTTGACCCGCAATTGCAGGTTTATCTCAAATGGGAAAACCGGCAGTGGACCGGCTCGTTTAAGCTGCGCGGTGCATTCAATAAAATCGCCAGCCTGCTTCCCTGGGAACGCGAACGGGGTCTGGTGACCGCATCGGCGGGCAATCATGGGATGGGGGTGGCATATGCAGCCCGTGAAATGGGTGCAAATGCGGTAATTTATGCCAGTGAACATGCCGTAGCTAAAAAAGTTCAGTCGATGCGCGATTTAGGAGCTGAGGTTCGCCTGGTACCTGGCGGTTACACCGAAGCCGAAGCTGCCGGGCTGGCTTTTTCGCACGAATCCGCCTTTACCTGGGTGTCACCCTATAACGACGGCAGGGTAATTGCCGGGCAGGCAACGATTGGGCTTGAAATGGTGGAACAAATCCAACCGTTTGACGTGCGATCGGTAGTTGTCCCGGTGGGCGGCGGCGGTTTAATCAGCGGGGTGGCATTGGCTCTGCGTTCCAAAGGGGTCAAAGCCCGGATCATTGGCGTGCAATCGGAAGCAACCGCAGTGATGCATGCAGTTTTCAATGGGCAGCCGCAAGAATCGGTAGTGGAAACTCCCAGCCTGGCCGATGGGCTTTCCGGCCTGATTGAGGAAGGCTCGATGACCGTACCGCTGGTCCAGCAGTTGGTGGATGACATCATCCTGGTCAGCGAAACCAGCATCGAGAATGCCATCGTATATGCCTGGGAGAAATACGGTGAAGTCATTGAGGGATCCGCTGCGGTTGTGCTGGCTGCTGTTCTGACGGGAAAAATTGCAGCGTTACCGGCAGTGCTGGTTATTTCCGGCGGAAACATTCAGCCTGAGTTGCACCAGAATTTAATCGCCCGTGGCAAAGGTCAATTTGGCCGGGCAGGATCACTGCCATGAACCGATTGAAAAACCTCTGCCTGTTGATTGTTCTTTTGGCCGCTGCGTTTGCGCCGTTTGCGCATCCTGCGGTGGCGCAAACCCTCGAGCCGCAAGAAGATTATTTGTCTAAAGCACGTAATCTGATGGTGAATATGACACCGGAGGAGCGGATTGGTCAACTCTTCCTGGTTTCCTTCAAAGGGACTGACATCACTCCCGACTCAAGTATTTACCGGCTCATTACCGAACATCACGTCGGCGGTGTGGTGCTGCGCGCGGACAATGATAATTTCACCGGTCCGACCGATACCGTGCCGCGAGCCTCGGAAACGGTGCGCGGGCTGCATGAAATTACCTGGCAAGCCACTCAGGGGGAGTCCGGGGTGGAAGGGGGTCCGGTAACTGGGAAGGCCGGTTACATCCCACTCTTTGTCGGCATTTCACAGGAAGGAGACCTGTACCCGACCGACCAGATTATTAACGGCCTGACCTCCATTCCCAGCCCAATGGCGATTGGCGCCACCTGGGATCCGCAGCTTGCCCAGGCAGCCGGTCTGGTGATGGGCAAAGAATTGCGTGCAATCGGCTTTAACTTGTACCTTGGCCCTTCGCTGGACGTTCTCGACGTAACCCTCACCCTCAACAGTGATGACCTGGGTGTACGCACTTTTGGTGGCGACCCGTTCTGGGTTGGTGAAATGGGCAAAGCCTATATCCGCGGGTTGCACCTCGGCAGCCGGGATGAATTAGCAGTGATTGCCAAGCATTTCCCCGGACGCGGCAGTTCAGACCGCCTTCCCGAAGAAGAAGTAGCAACGGTGCGAAAACCGCTCGAACAATTGAAGCAGGTTGACCTGGCACCGTTTTTCGCCGTCACCAGTCCGGATACTGACCCGCTTTCCACGGCGGATGGGCTGCTGGTTTCTCACATCCGCTACCAGGGACTGCGTGATAACATCCGCGATGTCACCCCTCCGGTGAGTTTGGATTCGACTGCGCTGCAGCAAGTGTTGAGTCTGCAGCCAATTGCTACCTGGTATAACAACGGCGGGCTGGTGGTGAGCGATAATCTGGGCAGTAATGCCGTCCGGCGCTTTTACGACCCCACAATGCAAACCTTCGACGCACGTAGCGTGGCGCGTAATGCCTTCCTGGCAGGCAATGACTTGTTGTATTTGAACAATTTCATCGAGACGGTTTACGGTGACAGCGAGACGACGATCATCAAAACGTTGGAATCCTTTGCGCAGAAATATCATGAGGATCCGGCCTTCGCCGAACTGGTTGACCGCTCTGTGGCACGCGTTTTGGCATTGAAATTCAAGCTTTATACCAATTTTACCCTGGACGAGGTGCTGCCAGATCCTGCTTTTCTTTCGGAAGTCGGGCGGTCACAGCCGACTTCTTTCGAAATCGCCCGGCGTGCACTGACGCTGATCAGTCCGGATGCAGCAGATCTAAGCACCGTCTTACCCCGGCCGCCCGGTCCGAGGGACCAGATTATTATCTTTACAGACGTTAGACCAACACGCCAGTGCAGTGTTTGCGCTGTCCAAGATTTCATCGAGGTGGATGCGTTCAAGAACTCCATTGTGCGCCTGTTTGGTCCAGGCGCGGGTGGTCAGATCAATGCATCGATGATTCACGCCTACACCTACCTGGATCTGATTAGTTATTTAAATGACCCGCTGGGTTCCGCCGCGCTGGGTGTAAATCTCAAAGCGTCGCAATGGGTAATTTTTGTGATGCAGGATTCCTCGCTGGCCCGCCCGGAGACTAACGCAGTCAACCGGCTGCTCTCATACCGTTCAGATTTGATCCGCGATAAAAAGGTCATCGGGTTTGCTTTCAATGCGCCCTATTACCTGGATGCGACCGATATTGCCAAGCTGACCGCCTACTTTGGCATTTATTCAAAAATCGGCGCTTTTATGGATGTTGCCGCCCGGGTTTTATTCCAGGAGCTTTCCCCCGTTGGCGCGCTACCGGTATCCGTCCCTGGTGTGGGTTATGACCTGATCAAAGCCACCGCGCCGGACCCGAAGCAGGTGATTCCACTTTCGATTGACCTGCCTGAGCCGACACCCTTCACCGGAACGGCTACCCCACAGCCAACCACCGTGCCGATTTTTAGCATCGGCGATACGATTCCGCTCAAAACCGGAGTGATCTACGATACCAACGGCAATCCAGTTCCGGACGGCACCGTGGCGCGATTTATCTTTTCCATTCAGGGGGAGAACGGCAGCACCCAGCAGATCGAGGAAACAACTACCGTTGAAGGAATCGCCCGCGGGACATTCGACATCACCGGTGAAGGCGCGCTGGAAATTCGCGTTGTTTCCGAACCGGCTACGACTTCACAACTGCTGACCCTGAACATCATTGGCGGCGCCGGTGCAGCCATAACCCCGATCAACCCGACCCTGGCTGTGACGGAAACCCCTCAGCCAACTGAAACGCCCTCCCCGTCACCCACGCCCGAACCCACGCAGGATGATGTGAAATCATCCGCTCCCCGCGCCGGCGATTGGTTGTTGTCGTTCCTGCTAATCTGGGGGAGCGCGGCAGGAATCGCCAAGTTTGGCCAACGCCGCGTTAACTTACGCTGGGGGGTGCGCTGGGGGCTGCTGGCAGTAGTCGGAGGAATGCTGGCATACCTTTACCTGGCAACCGGCTGGTTCGAGGCGATAAACTGGTTTGCCGCTACCGGGACGGTTGGCATCCTGCTGGCGTGTGCTGTGGGAATTTTGGTCGGTTGGGGAGCTGGCTGGCTGTGGCAAAAGCGCAGAGCGCGCAATCGCAGTAAGGGTGCTAGCGCAGCAAAGTAATCAGCAGGCTGACGAGTGTCAAGCCGAGCGTGATGGCAATTAGCGACTGCTCCAGTGGGAAGTTGAGGAAGCTCCAGGGAGAGTTCGAATTGGGGGCCAGTCGCGGCAAGGTCGGACGATCGGTGGCCAAACTCTGCCGGAAAATTTCGATCGTTTCCGGGCGTTCATCGGGGTGCAGGCTCATTGCCCAGATGATGGCTCGTTCGGTGCGCAGACTGATGTCCTGGTTAATCTGACGTGGGGAAATAAAGTGGTCTGGCCGCAGGAAGCGGTCGCGGGCGTCGGCTGGCGGTTCATTCGTCAGCAAGTGGTAGAGGGTGGCGCCAAATGCGTACACATCGCTGCGCACATCGGTGTGGCCGCTATCACCACCGTACTGCTCGAGCGGAGTGTAAAGTGCCGTTCCCTGACCCTGCATGACTGTGATGGTAATCTCACCGGGCGCCAGCAGCTTAACCAGCCCGAAATCTACCAATTTGATCAGCCCGTCGGGGGTGACCTTCAAGTTGCTGGGTTTGATATCGCGGTGGAGGATGGGTGGGTTTTGGCTGTGGAGGTAGGTCAGCGCATTGGAAAGCTGTCCAGCCCAATTAAGAACGTCACTTTCAGCCAAAAAACGCTCTTCTTGATGCGCCTCACTGATCAACGCCCGCAGGTCCTTGCCCGGAATGAAGTCCATCACCAGATAATCGCGGTTGCTAATCGAGAAGAAGTCGGACACTTTGGGCAAGTTGGGATGGTCAAGCCGCGCCAGCACGGTAGCTTCGCGCAAAAATTGATCGCGAGCTTCACGCGCCAGTTCGGGCGACAACGACTTGTCGTGTTCGACTTCTTTCAGGGCGCACTGGCGGCCTTCCAACCGCGTATCATCAGCCAGGTAGATGGAGCCCATCCCGCCCTGGCCAATGATGCGCTTGACACGGTATCTGCCGCGCAGCACTTCCCCTGACTTAAGGGGTATTGGCATTAACGTTCCCTGTTTGGGTCTGCATTCATGTGCTGATCCTGAAGGTCGGCGTTGGATCAGACAATTTTGTGGTGAGATCACACAAAAAGGTTTTTATTTGTTATATTATACCGTACACTAGGACGCAAACGCCGAAGTTTCTATCAGGGGAGGGAGGGGAAGGATGAAGTTGATCAACGTCGACTTGCCGATCCTTATCGGTCAGGCTGGACCCCTCAATGGGAATCGTTGGGCAATCGAGCAAGAATTGCTGATTGGACGGGACGACACCTGTGGGGTGGTCATTCAAGACCGCCAGGTTTCCCGCTATCACGCACGCATTTCCATCACCCCTGACGGCGTGGCACTCGAGGATCTAGCCAGCAAAAACGGCACGTACCACAACGGGGTGCTGCTAGAAGAACCGGTGATTTTGGAGGATGGCGACCTGATCCAGGTCGCCATGATTCAACATTTTGTTTATCTTAGTTCGGATTCAACCGTGCCGCTCGGGCAAGGCATACCGATTCCAGAAGCGTTACAGCCCGCACCTTCACCAGCGGGCCGCCTGGTACTCGACCCCCTTTCACGCCGGGTCTGGGTTGCTGGCAGCGAAGTCAATCCAGCGCTCTCCGTGCCGCAGTTCCGCCTGTTGGAAGCGCTGTATAACAGCCGAGGCAAGGTAGTTTCGCGGCAGGAACTGGTGGTGGCAGTCTGGGGGGATGATGAGGCAACGGGTGTCTCCGAGCAAGCGCTGGATGCCCTGGTTCGGCGTCTGCGCGACCGGCTGGCGGGGTTGGACCGAACCCATGATTACCTGCTGACCGTGCGCGGTTATGGGTTGCGCCTGGATAACCCACCCGCGCGGCAGTAGATTATCAGGGTACGATTGGCCTTGACTAAAAAGAATAAATTCGCCATGTATTCCTTCACATTTTATGGGATGGGATGGCGTCCACGCCCGCCTTCTGTACGAGCAACCCAAGATATTCCGGCTTTTTGAAATGATCTTTGCGACTATTCTCTCACTCCTCTGGCGCACTTATGAAGACCGCTTGCGGCATCCCGCTGAAAATTAATGCCATTGATTTGATAGGTGATTGTAAATTCTACCGGACCGGATTGTTATTAAGATAGGAGTAGCGGTTCGTGGCCTCCCGTAAAGTAATTCACCTGGACCTGGATGCCTTCTTCTGCTCGGTTGAGGAACTGCGCCGCCCCGCATTGCGCGGGAAACCCTTCGCAGTTGGCGGCCGAGCCGAAACCCGCGGTGTAATCGCCTCCTGCTCCTACGCCGCCCGCATGTGCGGGGTACGTTCCGCAATGCCGACCAGCCGGGCGCTGCGCCTGTGCCCTTCGCTGATCCTGATCTCGGGAGAGCATGGGCACTATTCGGAATACTCAAAGAAGGTGATGGCCATACTTGGCAGGTATTCCGGGCTGATCGAGCAAGTTTCCATCGACGAAGCCTTTCTGGATGTCAGCGATTTGGCCCGGCCTGGCGTGGAAATTGCACGTGATATCCAACAGGCCATCCGCCAGGAACTGGATTTACCCTGTTCGCTCGGGATCGCATCCAACAAGCTGGTTGCCAAGATCGCGACCGATGCAGGCAAGGCCGGGCACCGCGGCATCACACCACCGTGCGCCATCCTGGAGGTGCCTGCCGGCGGAGAAGCCGACTTTTTGGCCCCTATGCCGGTCCAGGCGCTGTGGGGGGTGGGTCCAAAGACCGCGGAGCGCTTGAACAGTCTGGGGATCCACACCATCGGCGACCTGGCGCGTGAGCCGGACCTTAATTTGGTGAAGTTGTTTGGCAAGTACGGGCACGACATTTCCCGCCATGCCCGCGGGGTGGACAACAGCCCGATTGAACCTGAACATGACATAAAATCCATCAGCCAGGAAATCACCTTCGACCGCGATATTGCGGATGCGGTGCGGCTGCACCAGGTGCTGCGCGATCAGTCCGAGAAAGTCGCTTTTCAACTGCGCAGCAAGAACCTGACCGCCACCACCATACGCATCAAGGTCCGCTGGCCCGATTTTACGACACAGTCGCGGCAGCTGACCCTGCCGCAGGCGACCAACCAGGATACGGTGATTGCCCACGGCGCGCACACCCTGTTCGACACCCTGTGGGACGGGAAGATCAAAGTCCGCTTGATCGGGGTGGGGGTGAGCGGCCTGCAGACCGAAATCTGGCAGCCCTCTCTGTGGGATACGCCCACCGACAAAGAGCGGCGGCTGCTGGCAGCGGTGGATGAATTGAAAGACCGTTATGGGCGCAAGATTGTCCAACGCGGCGCAGCCCTTAAACCGAAGAAAAAGCAAGAAGACGATCCGTAATGTGAACAGGTCCCGGGAACACCCTGACCAGTAGGAGAAAGCGAGAAAGCCATGCAAAAGTCCCTATCCACTCAAACCGCTGTCAGTCAGGAATCCCTGGAACATCCTCATCCTTATGGCCAGAGCACGGGGAGCGAAATCATTGTGCCCGTGTTGGAGACTTCGCACCGCCCGATCGATTACCGGCTCAGGCGGCCGCGTTTTCCGAAAGATATTGCGGTCCGTTTGAGCGACGGTCTGGTGCCGGCCGTTCTGCTGTTGGTCTTGACGATGATGATGGACATGCTGATCTACCCGATCCAGGCGGTTGCCAACCGCGAAGGATTGCTGATCTATTTGATTTTGGTGTTGGCGATGGGCGTTTTTGCCCTGGAGAAAAGCACCCACCCGCGTGGCACAGAAATCGGGCGCGCCATCAGCGGGATGGTCGCCGGTCAGTTCTTCTGGCATTCCCTTTGGATCATCCAGCTGCTGGGCGGGATCGATCTGAACCCGCAGGGAACCATCCTGGTTCTGGTGCTGATCACATCATTGGGGTTGACCCTGTGGCGGCCGGTGCTGCCCCTGGGAGTCAAATTCTTCCTGATATCCTTTATGGCCAGCTGGATCAACCGCTTTTTTGTCAATCATTCTATTACCCAGTCAGCAGGGATCGACTTTTATAATGGTTTGTTCTACGCTACCGGATTCCTGGCCCTGGCCGGGGTCGTTTTTGGCATTGCTTACCTGATTTTCCGGGCTGAATTCAAAGTTCAACGGCTGTGGGCAGCGTTGGGCATCTGGCAGTCGGCGCTGGTGACCTTGATCGTGGCGCTCAAGCTGTTTTTATAATTTCGTCGGATCCGGTCACATCATCTGGCTCAGGCGGTGTTCGGCGTGGGCGTGCGGTGACGCGTTGAGCAGGTCGTGGTAAACCGCCATAATGCGGGCTGCAATGATCTCCCAGGAGTAGCCGCGGGCTATTTCGGCGCCATTGGTGCCCAGGCGCGTTCGTAAGGCCGGATCGAGGATGATCTCGATCAGGTGCTGGCCGAGCAACTCCGGCTCGCCATTGGGGACCACGAACCCGGTCACTCCGTCCTGCACCAAAAAGGCCAACCCGCCAACCTGCGAGGCGACCACCGGCGTGCCGCAGGCCATGGCCTCCAGCGCCACCATGCCGAACGATTCATAATGTGAGGGCACAACCACCACATCGGCTGCGGAATAGAAGTATGGCAGCGATTCCTGACTGCGCTTGCCAAGGAACAGGACGATGTCGCTCAAGCCAAGCTCCGCGCTCAGGGCTTTGATGCGCGTCATTTCCTGGTCAAGGCTCTCTTCACTGACCTCGGGGTCGCCGCCGATAATCGCCAGATAATGCGGGCAGCAGGCCAGGTTGTTGGTGGATTGGATGTAAGCTAATGCCTGCAGCAGGGTATCGACCCCTTTGAGCGGCTCGATACGGCCGACGAACAGGATCATCTGGGCATCGGCTGGCAGGTCAATGGCAGCCTTGGCTTCGTCCTTGGGGATCGGGTAAAAGCGGCTGGTATCCACGCCCGGCGGAATAATGACCACTTTGGAGGAATCGGCGTGATAGAGGAATTCCAGCTGGGCCTGCTCGGCCAGGGTGGCTGCGATGATGCGATCCGCCAGCTTGAGGATGTGCTGCTCGCCTTCCAGGCGGTAGCTGCCCTCCATCTCCTCGGGTGAGCGGGCGATGCGGTTCTTCATCATCACCAGGGTGTGAAACATCTGAACGATGGGCGTCTTCCACTTGACCTGCAACAGCTCGGCCGCCATGCCAGACATCCAGTAGTGGCTGTGGATCAGGTCGTAATGCAGCCCCTTTTTGGCGGTGAAATCTTCGATTCCGCTGACAAACTGGGGGATGTACGCCGCCAGCTCGGGCCTGGGCAGCGGCACTTCCGGCCCGGCCGGGATGTGGACCACGCGGTTGCCGTAGCCGAGATTGTGCAGCACGTGCGGCACATGTTCATCCTGCGAGCGGGTGAAGACATCCACATGCACCCCCAGAGAGCCCAGGTGGCGCGTCAGCTCGGCGACATAAACGTTCATCCCGCCGGTGTCTTTGCCGCCCAGGGTGGCGAGCGGGCAGGTGTGGTAGGAAAGCATGGCGATGTTCATGACGTTGGGATACCTGTCAAGGCGTGATTCCTTGCTGATTTTGAAAGGGTGCTGGTATAATCAGGCGCGCACGCCACCGTAGCTCAGCTGGCAGAGCAGACGTTTCGTAAACGCCAGGTCAAGGGTCCGAATCCCTTCGGTGGCTCTTGTATTTTAACCCTTAACCCCGGTTCGCGCCGGGTTCGATGTCACCCTGAACGAAGTGAAGCTCGTAGGGTGTGTTCGACCCGAATAGCCATTTCTTCTTATTATTTCAATCAGGCTAGTGATAATTCGCAGTGGGTCGAACGCACCAATAAGGCGCAAAAATGCAAGCGGTGCGTTCACCACCGGAACGCACCCTACCCGCTCTTCTGATCGTGCCGGTCTCCTGACAGAGCGCGACGCCCTATCTTAGCTCTCGTCTTCTGTCATTGCGACCGAAGCGCAGCGCAGGGAAGCAATCCACCTCGCTCATACAATATTTTGGTCATTAGGCTAGCGCCGTTGCCGGTCAGCGCGGATTGCTTCGTGCCTCGCAATGACGGGCAAATCCGACCCCCTCCAACCCTTCGACAAGCTCAGGGAACGTACACGGTCGAAGCCATTTGGCAGCCTTGGATCCGGTGGC
>CALMGN010000048.1 GCA_937863605.1 uncultured Anaerolineaceae bacterium | reverse complement strand
CCGTTTTTGAATACCAGCGGAAAATAATAAGTCGGCGCTTGCAGCAGCAGGCTGGCAATCACAGCCAACACCACCAGCGGTGCCGTTCTGACCAGGGGATTATGCTTCTTCATAACACGAATACCTGTATGGTTAGCGGGCTTTTCATCTAAACTGGAAGTAAATTCTTGGATTTCGGACCGAAAGAATGGGTAGTATAACCTTTTTGAACCCGTTTAAACAATAGGCGGGTTGCATGTTTGGTGCCTTGGATCATTGCAATCACCTTGGATGTAAGAATATCCGGGGGAAATTCAAGTGACTCCTCTATGATCTGACGCTGAAACGGCATTAAAAGTTCTCCAGGTGCAATTTTTTGGTTGATATCATGTAAAATCAGAGTATGGAACCGAAACCTTTCCCCACCCTTGAAACGGAACGGTTAACCCTGCGCCGGATGACCCAGGCCGATGCTGACGGGTTGTTCGTGCTGTATGCCAGACCCGAGGTTGTAAAGTTTATCAACCTGGAACCGATGAGGCGCGTCGAACAGGCAAAAATGCTGATTACCATGTTCGAGGCCTTGTTCGAAAGCGGGCGCGGGCTGCGCTGGGGGGTGTTTACCCTGGAGGAAGGTCATTTAATCGGGACATGCGGCTTTAAAGAGTGGGATCCGCGCCGCTTCCGGGCGGAGATCAGCTATGACCTGGCCCCTGATAGCTGGGGCAGCGGTTATATGCGTGAGGCGCTGGTGGCGATCCTGGACTACGGTTTCCATCAGATGAAACTGCGCCGGGTGGAGGGGCTGGTCGACCCGGAAGACACGCGTTCACATAATTTGCTCACCGGGTTGGGCTTCCGTATGGAAGGCGTTTTACGCGAGCACGACTTTATCAAGGGTCAGTTTCAGGATGATATGGTCTTCGCGCTGCTGCACCAGGATTGGGAAGAAGACAACCAGAAGCTAGAAGATTGAGATCCTGCCGGTCACGGCTGAACGCCCCAATCGTTATAT
This sequence comes from uncultured Anaerolineaceae bacterium, assembly GCA_937863605.1. Taxonomy (GTDB): domain Bacteria; phylum Chloroflexota; class Anaerolineae; order Anaerolineales; family Anaerolineaceae; genus Bellilinea. The sequence continues at coordinate 17,928 of CALMGN010000048.1, read as the reverse complement.
AACCCGTCCAGGCTGCAGGTACAGGCGGCCTCGAAGCTGTCCAACAGGGCAGCCGGGGAAGCGATCTGATAACGGGTATCGCGATAATAGGCTTGCAGTGCGGCATTGAAGGCTGCCGCTCCAATCTCTTCCCGCAGCGCCTCAAAAAACAGGTCGCCTTTCAGATACGCCACGATTGCATAGGCGTTCTCGAACTCGGTAAGATCTTCCACCGATTGGTCGAGCGGTTGAACCCCATTGGCAGCCTCAAAGTCGGCGACCCGCCGGCGATACTCTGTCAGCGCTCCCTGGTAAAAAGCCAGATCGTGTTTCATCAGATACAGCTGAGCAGAAAAAGTCGCCAGGGCCTCATCCTGCCAGGGATGCTGCAGGACGTCATTCCCTACTACGGCGTACCACCATTGGTGAGCGATTTCATGGGCGGTGACATTGGGCAGCATGCGCGGCGCCAACCGGCTGGTATAGAGCGATTCTCCCACAAGAATCAAGCCGGGGTATTCCACACCGCTGGCGTTATTCAACGGAGCGGCGATGATATCCAGTTCATTGTACGGCAGCGGGCCAAAGGTCTGGCTGAACAGGCTGAGGGCATCCACGGCGATCTGCATAACCTCGGCGCGGGAGGATTGTGAGTCAGGCAGCCCCCAGTGATGGATGGTGATGTCCTCCCACTGGGTCTGTTCCATTTCAAACGCCGGGCTGGCAGCCAGCATGAACTCGCGCAGCGGGCCGCCGGCAATCTGGATCACAGTGGTATCGCCGCTGCCTGCCCGGCTCACCTCGCGCCCCGAGGTCGCCACCTGCCATGCCGCCTGCACGCGCACCTCAACCTGGTATAGTGTTGTCTGACTGATGACGGCGTCGCCCTCGGGCAGCACCGGGCTGGCGCGCCATTCGCCATCCTCCAGCAGCGCCAGCATCGGGTAAGCATTAGCCATCAGCATCACCGGACCTGTGCTGGCATAATTGAAGGTCCCGTAAACCTGGTCTGAGCCGAAATCGACGGCTAGTTTCCCGCTGAAATTCATGTCCAGTTGGAGCGTTTCACCGGGCTCCAACGGCTTATCGAGCAGCAGCCGTACCGCGGTTCGATCTTCCAGAAAAACGTTGACGGGCAGGTCCAGGCCGTTTACCTGCGCCGAGGTGATCTCCAGTTGACCGCCGTAAAGGAGGGGCGCGTTGGGATAGGTGCGCAAGACCAGTTCATGCAGCGCTTCGCGACCGGGATTGGTGAAGGTGATCGCCGCGCCGCCGGTGTACTCCGGTCCGCCAGAGGTCAGGTCGAACGTGAGGTCGTAGCAGGCGTAGATGCCCAGGCTGTCCCACTCGGGGATGGCGCTGGAACGCAGCGCGCTGGCTTGCAGCCTTAGGTCGCAGGCTTCCAGGGCACTGGGGCTTGATACGGAAGGCGGTTCGGTGGAGGTTGTTTGGAGGGGAGAAGTTAGCGTCCGCGAAGCTGCGGGTGCTGATGTCGGCGCAACCGGAGTTGGAGTCGGTTGGCAGGCAGCGAGCAGCGAGCTCAGCAGCAGTGCAACCCCGGGCATCCAAGTACGCATCTCCATCCTCCATTGGTTCTGAAGAGGATTATAACGCTTTAGGTTCCGCTGCCAGGATGTATATAAAATCCAGGCGGTATCTTAATCAAATCTAAATAAAATTGTGTTAATCTTGTGCTGAGTAAATTATAGAAACAGGCTTGGGTTGAAGGACAAAATCAATGGCGGAAACCATCATGGTCGTGGACGACCAGTCCAGTGTGCGGCAGTTATTGCAGGAGTATCTCACCGAGCAGGGTTACCGGGTGGTGACCGCCCCCGACGGGCAAACCGCCATCTATCTGGCACGGCATGAGCAGCCTGACTTGATTCTGCTGGACATCATGATGCCCAAAATGGACGGCTATCAATTTTTGCGCCAGTTCCGCCTGGAACGCCGGACGCCGATTATCATCATCACCGCCCGCGATGAAGAGACGGATGCCGTCCTGGGTCTGGACCTGGGCGCGGACGATTATGTGAGCAAGCCGTTTCGCATGCGCGAACTACTGGCGCGCATCCGGGCGGTGCTGCGCCGGGCTGACGGCAGTTCCGAACGCTTTGAACTGCTGCGGGCTGGCGATGTGGTATTGGATGAACGCACCCACTCGGTAGCGGTACGCGGTACGCCGGTGTCGCTGACCCCGCTGGAATTTGACCTGTTAGCCCTGTTAATGCGCTCACCCGGTCGGGTTTTCAAACGCGATGAACTGGTTGACCTGCTGTCGGGGAGCGGTTTCGCCGGGGTGGATACCACCCTCAATGTTCATATCCGCAACCTGCGCTTAAAGATCGAAGTGGACCCGGGCAACCCGCAGTACGTCGAAACCATCTTTGGGGTGGGATACCGCTTTCAGAAAACGACCTAACCATGATCAACAAATCACTTTACTGGAAAATCGCGCTGGCCTTCGTTCTGGTTGCCTTTATTACGGCTGCCATGGTCGCAGTGTTGATCCGTGCCACCAGCGCTGACCGTCTCACCCGGTTAGTGTTGGATCAGCAGCGGGAGAACCTGCAGACGATCCTGGCAAATTATTACCAGACAAACGGTTCGTGGGATGGTCTGTTAATAAACTGGCAGGAACTAGCCTCCGAAAACGGGCAAGGTGGCATGGGAATGGATACCCCCGATATGGGCCAGTGGAATGGTCCACATATGGGAACGGAACGGCGCAGTCTGTATGGGCTGGCGGATGCGGAAGGCAACGTCATTGTGCCGGTTGGGGAGTTTGACGCTATCGGCAGGGTGCTGACAATCCGTGAAATGCGCGCCGGGACTGCCATTACCGTGGACGGCAAACACGTGGGCGTGCTGTTGACCACGCGCAACCTGCCGGTCTATAACGCAGCAGAAACCCTATTCTTGCAGCGCTCCAACCGGGCATTAATCTTCGCCATGTTTGGCGCCTTACTGGTCGCCCTGCTTATCGGGCTGGTCCTGGCGCGCAATTTGACTCGCCCGCTGCGCGCGTTGACAGTAGCCGCCCGGAGTATAGCCGGAGGTCAACTGGAACAGCAGGTCGAAGTGACCTCCGACGACGAAATTGGCGAATTGAGCACCGCTTTCAATCAGATGAGCCGCGAGGTAGCGCGGGTGAACCAGCAGCGCCGTCAAATGACCGCTGACATTGCCCATGACCTGCGCACGCCGCTAACAGTCATCTCCGGCTATGTTGAGTCGATGCGCGACGGCGTGCTCCAGCCCACCACCCAGCGTTTGGACCTGATCTTCACCGAAATCGGCCGGCTGCAGCGCCTGGTGACCGATTTGCGCATGCTCTCGCAGGCAGATGCCGGTGAGCTGCGCCTTGAGCCAATCGCCGTTGACCCGATTGCTATTTTGGATCACACTGCGGAGGTTTTCCAGCATCATGCCAGTCAGAATGGGGTGACCTTGCGGGTGGAAGTCGAAAACGGGCAGCCAGCCGTGCGGGTGGATGAGGCGCGCTTCATGCAGGTGATGGACAATCTGGTCAGCAATGCGCTGCGCTTCACCCCGCAAGGCGGCATGATCACATTAGGCGCCCGCCAGTATAAGAATGGGATGGAATTCAGCGTGAGCGATACCGGCAGCGGTATTAAACCCGATGAACTGCCGTTTATCTTCGACCGGTTTCAGCGCGGGGATCAATCGCGCCACGCTGACGGCAATGAAAGCGGACTTGGCCTGGCGATCGTCAAGGCATTGGTCGAGGCTCACAGGGGCACGGTGTCAGCCGAGTCCGCGGTTGGGCACGGGACCACTATTCGGGTGTGGTTTCCCAATACAATTTAATTTGCCGTTTTTTTTGTAGGGGCACTTTTTTTGTAGGGGCACGGGGATTTTTGTGTAGTGTCCCCCAAAAACTAGACACGACCCTTAGGGGTGAGTAGACTAGAAGAAAGGGACACTACAGCTTTGGGTCTGCGACCCGTAAAAAATTCCCGTGCCTTTACACGAATGATCGAATTAAATTAAAGAATTCACCACAAAGTAACCAAATCTAAACAAAATCTGAATATTGGCCTGCTATCCTAAGGAAGATCCACACGGGATCAAATTTAGTCAAATACACAAATAAGGAGAACATTTATGAGTAAAAAAATATGGCTTTCCCTTCTGGCTGTAGCAGTACTGGTGGCAGGCGTTTTCTTCGGGATCAGCGCCGTCAAGTCGGTTAGCGCTGATCCGACCCCGGTCACCGGAGTGTACGGCATGATGGAACGTGGACGCGGTGGTTACGGCGTCACGGAAGAGGGTCTGGCGGCAGCGCTGGGCGTCAGTGTAGACGAGTTGCAAACCGCCTATCAAACAGCTACCGATAAGGCATTGGAACAGGCCGTGGCAGCTGATTTGATCACCCAGACCCAGGCTGACCGCATGAAAGAACGCGGGACGGGCTTCTTTGGGCTGCACCTGGGCGGCTTTATGAGCGGCAGTGATATCGACTTCCAGGCTTTGTTAGCGGATGCCCTTGGCATCAGCACCGATGAGCTTCAGGCTGCGACCGCCACGGCGCGCACAACCGCCATCGCGGATGCTGTGGCTGCCGGCGACCTGACCCAGGAACAGGCTGACTTGATCCTTGGACACCAGGCGCTGCGCAATTCGGATGTCTTCCAAACCAGCATGACCTCGGCTTATGAACAGGCCATCAACGATGCCCTGACAGCCGGTACCATCACCCAGGCTCAGGCAGATGCCCTGTTGGCCGACCTTGAAACCAACGGCTTCATGGGCGGGCGCGGCTTCGGCATGGGCGGCGGGATGCGCGGCGGTCACGGCGGCATGCGCGGTGGTATGGGGAGCGGCATGGGCGGTAATTGGTAAGCCAACCCTACCGATAACCCTTCCAGTGGTTAGGATAAGATAAATAAGACAAAGGGCGAGAATCTCTCGCCCTTTGATCATTTAACAGAGTACAGCTGCTGAGCTAGCTGGCAGCCAGTTTACGCTGAGCGCGATGGGTAGTGATGTATTTGCTCATTTCAGCCGCCAGGGAGGGGATAATCAGCAGCGGGATGATAAAGCGCCACTCGGTCCAGGTGAGCGGTACGGTGCTGAAGATGGGATTAAAAAACGGCACATAAACCACCAGCAACAACAGCGTCAGCGAAAAGAGTACGGCCCGGTTCATCCATTTATTCGTGAACAAGCCAATTTTTAGGATTGGGTAATGCTCGGAGCGCGCGGTGAATGCCCGCAACAATTCCGACAGCGACAAGGTCAGGAAAGCCATGGTTTCAGCATAGATCTCGTTGTGCAGCAAGCCGATGGCATAAGCAGTGAGCGTTACAGCAGTGATGGCTATGGTTTGGATGACGACCCCCTGCCGCATCGAAGCGTTGATAATCGGTTCCTTGGGTGGGCGCGGCTGTTGCTCCATCGTATCCGGGTCGCCTTTTTCAGTGCCCAGGGCCAGCGCCGGGGCGCCGTCCGTGATCAGGTTCAGCCACAGGAGTTGAATGGGCACCAGCGGTGAGAGCACCGCCCTCTCAGCGTTCGGGAAGAGCAGCCGGCCAAAGGCGGTCGGCAGGAAAATGATCAGGATCTCAGCCAGGTTGCAGGAGATCAGGTAATAGACAAATTTGCGGATATTGGCGTAGATGATGCGTCCCTGCTCCACCGCCGAGACGATACTGGCGTAATTATCGTCGGTCAACACCATGTCGGCGGTGCCTTTGGCCACATCGGTCCCGGTGATGCCCATGGCTACGCCAATATCAGCGCGTTTGATCGCCGGGGCGTCGTTTACGCCGTCGCCAGTCATGGCAACCACCTCGCCGTTAGCTTTGAGGGCATCGACGATACGCATTTTATGCTCTGGGGAGACACGCGCAAAAACGTCGGTGTGCTGAACCACTTCCTGCAGGGCCAGGTCATCCAACTCATCCAGTTGCGCGCCTGCCAGCACCTGGTGACCCGGGCGCAGCAGATGGATGCTCTCCCCGATGGCGCGGGCGGTGTTGGGATAATCGCCGGTGATCATAATGGTTCGGATGCCAGCCCGGGCGGCTCTTTCCAACGCAGGCTGCACTTCAGGCCGGGCCGGGTCGATCATGCCCACCAATCCAACAAAAATCAAGTCCTCCTCCAACTGAGCCTGGTCGAGCTTTTCAGGGATATCGGGCAGCATCCGGTAGGCCATGCCTAACACGCGCAAAGCATCCTGGGTCAAAGTCTCATTTGCCGCGATTATTTTGCTGCGTTGGGCGTCATCCAGCGGAGCCGGTAAATCTGCGGTGGTCTGGTAGCTTGAACACAGTTTGAGCACCACATCCGGCGCGCCTTTGACCACCACCGCGAATTCCGGATGGTTGCTGTCACTAAAAGGCGAGAGATCTTCCTGGTGTGGGTCTTCGACGCCGTGCACTGTGACCATGCGTTTGCGGTCCGAATCGAATGGAATTTCGCGTTCGCGCGGATACGCCTGGTTGAGTTCATCCGGGAGCGCCCCGGCCTTAGCCGCTGCAATCAGGATGGAGCCTTCGGTCGGATCGCCGATGATGCGGAAGCTGGAACGGCCGTTTTCACCTTCGATGCGTTCCAATTCGGCGTCATTGTTCAGTGCACCTACCCACAGAGCGGTACGGGCGGCCGGGAATTGATCCAGGTTGATTGGCTTTCCACCCAGGCGGAACTCGCCGTCGGCGGAGTAACCGGTGCCGGATATTTCAATGTCCTGTCCATCCACCCACAGGCGGGTGACCGTCATCACGTTCTGGGTTAGCGTCCCGGTTTTATCCGAGCAGATGACGGTAGCCGAACCGAGCGTTTCCACCGAGGAAAGCCGGCGGATGAGCGCGTGGCGTTTGACCATCTCGCGCATTCCCAGCGCCAGGCTGATCGTCACGATGGCGGGCAAGCCCTCGGGTACGGCAGCAATCGCCAGACTGACCGCGACCATAAACATTTCCAATATCGGTCCGCCCTGGAGAATGCCGGCGACGAAAACCAGTCCGCAGATGATCAGAGCCGCCCAACCCAGCGTTTTTCCCAGCTGCTGCAGACGGCGTTGCAGTGGTGTTTCTTCCATTTCAACCGATTGCAGCATAGTGGCGATCATGCCAAGCTGAGTGCGCATCCCGGTGGCGACCACCACGCCGCGGCCGCGGCCGTAAGATGCCAGCGTGCCAAGGAAAGCCGTATTTTTACGGTCGCCGATGGAACTGTCGGCATCCAGGATAGCTGCAGCGTTTTTCTCAACCGGCACTGATTCACCGGTCAGCGCAGCTTCTTCCACCCGCAGGTTGACCGCTTCCATCAGACGCAAATCGGCCGGGATGAAATTGCCGGCTTCCAGGAAAACGATGTCGCCCGGTACCAATTCGTAAGCTGGGACCGTAATGCGGTGCCCGTCACGCACCACCTGTGCATCGGGTGCGGCCAGTTTTTTGAGCGCAGCCAGCGCTTGCTCGGCCCGGCTCTCCTGTACCACCCCCAGCACTGCATTCAGCACCACGATCGCCATGATGGCGATCGACTCAATATAAGGTTCGTGTTCGACTGCCGAGACAATGGTGGAAATAATCGCAGCTACGATGAGCAGGATCACCACGAAGTCGTTCAACTGGCGCACAACCATTTGCAGGAAGGTGGTGCGCGGCGGCTCGGTCAACGCGTTGGGTCCGAACTTCTCCAGACGGCGGGCGGCTTCAGCCGCAGTCAGCCCACGGGTTTGTTCAGATTCCAATCGAGAGAGAACATCCTGGGCGCTTAAAGCATGCCAGATGACTGTCCTATCCGGTTTGGCTGCGGGCTTGTTCAACGTTGGTGTCGGATTGGTCATAAATTCTCCCGATAAGATGCAATGCCGGTGAAACGAATGTTTAATGTCGCTGAAAAGGCGTTACGGCGGTTTTTCGCTCAGGCTGGGTAGAACCCGTGGATAATTCCTGGCTCAGCTGCTTTGCGGGCCAATTACGGTTCCATCCGGGATAACGGCGTTTTTGGCGATAACCACAATCCCATCCCGCACCACGCACAACGGCAGGTCTAACTCGGTCCCGCGCGGGTACGGCCGGATGATGACGTTTTCGCCAATTTGCACGTTTTTATCCAGTATGGCGCCGCTTATTTGCGTGTTCTTGCCGATGCCTAAAGGAATAAAACCCGCCTCGGGGGAATTCGTGTCGCTTCCGGACTTTTTGACATAATAATCGGCGCCCATCATGACCGTGTCGGTAATTTTCACCCCGCTCTGGATGATGCTGCGCAAGCCGATGACCGAATGGCGAATTTCTGCCTGGCTGATCCGGCAGCCCTCCGCCAGCAGCACATTTTCCAACAGCGAATTTTGTACAATCGATCCGGGCAGGTAGCGTCCGTGCGAGTAAATCGGCCGGGTTGAATCATACATATTGAAGGGCGAATCCGGCATGGTCAACGCCAGGTTGGTGTCATAGAACGAGCGGATAGTCCCGATATCCTCCCAATAGCCCTCAAAATCGTAGCCAAAAGTATTGGCGTGTTGAATGGCATGCGGGATCACGTCGCCGCCAAAATCGTCAAAGCCAAGATTTGTCTCCAACAATTCCACCAGGGTCTGGGTGTTGAACAGGTAAATCCCCATCGAGCCAAGGAACGGCTTGTGCGGATCGTCGCGCGACATCATTTCCGCCAGGACCTGCGGGTCTTTGGGCTTTTCGGCAAAGTTGGTCAGGCGGCAATCCTGGTCGCGCTTGAGGATGCCAAAACGACCGGCATCGGTGTGCGCCACCGGCTGCACCGCTACGGTGATTTCCGCCTTGTTTTGAAGGTGAAAATCAAACATGGGTTTGAAATCCATGGTGTACAGGTGGTCGCCGGCCAGGATCAACACATATTGTGCGCGGGTCGAGCGGATTTCGAACAGCTGCTTGCGGACGGCGTCCGCGGTACCCTGATACCAGGCTGCGCTGGAGATGGTCTGCTCGGCCGCCCAAATTTGCACCCAGCCAGTATGAAAGGAGTCGAAAACGTAGGTGTTGCTAATATGGCGGTGCAGGGACACCGAGTTGAACTGGGTCAGCACGGCGATGCGAAAGATGCCGGAGTTGATGCAGTTGCTGATGGGGATATCGATCAGCCGGTATTTGCCGGCAATGGGAACCGCCGGTTTAGACCGCACCGCGGTCAGCGGATAGAGTCGGGTCCCGCGTCCACCCCCTAAGACAATTGCGAGTACATCGTTGGTTGATGCCATCTCCGAACTCCTTTCGATCACACGCAGCGCGTTTCCCCATCTGCTTCATTGTGAAAAATTATCCCGATGCCATGCGGCATTTGGAATTGTACATGCAGGGGAGGTCTTCCGGAAATTAATAACCAATTATTAATCTACCCGGGTGAGCAGATTTATTCAGATGATTATACAACTCTGCCAGGAAAAGTTGAGGGGGGGTAAATGTGTAAAATGCAGGACGTGCTTCAGTTTGTCCACACGAGCGGAATGGATGCGCAAAGTTTGTAGGTTGGGTAGGGGAGCGATGAGTGACGATGATTACAAAATTATCTTGCAGCTCCGCTCACAGAGCACCCCGTTAGCAATTCAACCTGCGAAAATTTACCTACCGCGCTACGGCGCGCAAACGGCGGTTGAGGCTGGTGATGGCCCACACTACCACGAACACTGCTGTACAGGTGAGTACGATGGCCGCACCGGAAGCCACATTGAAATAATAGGACAGGTACAGCCCGGTCACCGCTGAAACCCCCGCGATGGCCGCTGCCAGCCCCATCATCTTCCACAGACGGCGGGTGAGCAGATAGGCCGTGGCCGCCGGGGTGACCAGCATGGCCACCATCAGCGCCACGCCAACCGTCTGCAGCGAGACCACAATCGCCACTGCGATCAACACAATCAAAATATTATCCAACAGGCGCACGGGCAGGCGCAGCGTAGCAGCCAAAACCGGGTCGAATGCCAGGATCATGAATTCTTTGTAAAACAAAAACACCACGATTAGCACTAATCCGCCGAAAATTGCGGTCAGCAACAGGTCCTGTATGCCCACCCCCAGCACGTCGCCGAACAGAAAATGGGCCAGATCGACGGTGTAACTCCGCACCGACGAAATCAGCGCTATGCCCAACGCAAACATCCCGGCGAAGATGATGCCAATGGCGGTATCCTCTTTGATGCGGGCGGTGCGGCTGACCGCGCCAATGCCGAGGGAACTGACCACGGCGGTGCCCATCGCCCACCAGAAGAGCGGTTCGCGCGCTCCGCCGCCTACCAGATACCCAACTGCCAACCCGGGCAGGATGGCGTGTGCCAGGGCGTCGCCAAAGAAAGCCATGCCGCGCAGTACCACGTACGCGCCAAGCACAGCGCAGACAATGCCGACCAGCACTGCGGCCGTCATGCCGCGCAGCATAAAGGGGTATTGTAGCGGCTGCAAAAGAACATCAAACATGGTCGTGGTCTCCATCGTCGCAGCAGGAATCACCCAGCGCCAACGTGCCGTCGACCCCGGGGAGTAGGCGCAAGTGGCTGCCATAGGCATCCACCAGGTGGGCCGGGTTGAGTACGGTTTCAGCGTCACCGATCCCGACCAGGCGGCGGTTGAGCAGCATGACCCGGTCGAAGCGTTCGCCGGCGATCTTCAGGTCGTGCAGCGCTACCATCACCGTCACACCCTGGCTGTGCAATAGTTCCAGGACGCTGAAAAGTTCATCCTGTGCGCGCGAGTCCAGACCTGTGAGCGGTTCGTCCATCAGGATCAGCTCAGCTTCCTGGGCCAGAGCGCGGGCGATAAACATGCGCTGCTGCTGCCCGCCCGAAAGCTGCTGAATCTGCCGGTCAGCCAGGTCGTGCAGGCGGACGGTGTCCAATGCTTGCCGGACCAATTGCCAGTCGCGGTGTGTCGGCCAACGCAGCAGCCCCAGTTTGCCAGAGCGCCCCATCATGACCACATCGGCGACTGTAGCGGGGAAGCTCCAATCCACCTGGGTGCGCTGCGGCACGTAGGCGATGCAGATGTGCCCGCCCGGTTCGTGACCCGCGACTTCCACCAGGCCGCGGCTGGGACGCAGCACCCCGGCAATCACCTTGAACAGGGTGGATTTTCCGGCGCCGTTCGGGCCGACCACCGCCAGCCGTTCACCACGCTGTAAGTCAAACGTCAAATCATCCAGCGCTGCCCCGGAATCATACTCAACAGTCAACCCCTCCACCTTTAAAATCGGCTTATCGGGGGAGTGCGGGTGCGGGTGCGCCAGAAAAGTCAGATTGGGATTGCGAAACCGGTCAAGAAATGCCATTATTTTGCCTTTGTTTAGAAGCCTAGGGTTTCAAGGCTGCGACCATTGCATTAACATTATAGTGAATCAGGTCCAGATACGTTGCAGCCGGTCCGCCGGGTTCCGAGAGCGAACCATGATACAACCGGACCAGTTGGACACCCGTGTCGTCGGACACGCGCTGTGCCAGGGTTGGGTTTATCGCGTCGCTGACGAAGATCGCCAGCACGTGGTGGCTCTGGATGGCTTCTTCGATCTGCGCCAGGTCCTGCGCCGAGGGAGAGGAGATGGTGCTGAAACCGGGAATAATGGCGCCAATCTGCTCGAAGCCGTAGCGCGCGGCAAAATAGCCGTAAACCAGATGATCAGTAACCAGGGAGCGATTCTCAGGCGGGATGGCAGCCACCTGTTCTACCACCCAGGCATCCAGCTCTTGGAGGCTGGCGGTGTAGCGCTCCGCGTTAGCCTGGTAGATCGCAGCATGAGCAGGGTCAAGCTCGACCAGTGCCGCACGGATATTGTCGACCCACACCAGGACGTTGTTGGGATCGACCCAGGTATGCGGGTCACCGCTGTCTGCATCTCCGCTGTCAGCTTCACCCGCCGGAGCTTCCAGGAGTTGAATCCCGTCCGAAACCTCGATCACGCGGCCTTGAGCGCCGGCATTTTCGATCAACGGCTGCAGAAACTCTTCCAGACCGGCACCGTTGGCGAAAATGATGCTGGCATCTGCCACCATCGCCATGTCGCGCGGTGAGGGTTGGAAGCTGTGCGGGTCAGAGCCGAGCGGCAGCAGGGTTGTAACGCTGAAGCTGTCACCGCCGATTTGCTGGACGACATCGGCTACGATGCTGGTGGTGGCAACCACTTTCAATTCACCAGTGGGTGCGGCGGCGCGGGGTTGGCAGGCGGTCAGCAGCACCAGCAGGAGCAGCACTGGCAAGAGGATGGAGCAGCGGCGCATAGGGCTATGACTCCGACAGGGTTGAGATCGGTTTGCGGCAGTTCGGGCAGGTGCCGAACAATTGCAGCCAGTGTTCGTTAATGGCAAAACCGGTATCGCTGGCAACTTTGCCGGTCAGCGGTTCAAGGTCGTCGCCGGCGAAGGGCTGCACCAGCCCGCAGCTGGTGCACAGCAGCAGGTGCTGGTGACCGTCTGCGGTGCGCAGGTAGCGGTGGCAGCCGTCAGGCAGATGCACCCGCTCGACAAGCCCTAATTCTTCCAGCTTTTCCAGCGTGCGGTACACAGTGACCAGCCCCAGGCCAGGGTGTTCAGCGCGGCCAAGGTCATAAACCTCGATCGGACCGAGGGCGCGCGGACTGCCGGCCATCAGCTCGACGATCGCACGGCGGGGAGCGGTCACCCGGCAGCCCGCGGATTGCAACTGGTCGAGCCAGTGATTGACGATTAAGGTTGGGTCCATGATTAATATTGTAATTGAAAATCATTTTCAATACAAGACTCTTATGGTTGTCAATCTGCGGGCAGGGTGACAAAAAATGTTCAGGGTGACATCATTAAGCTTGGGTGCACGAAGATCAATATATAATCTATCCATCCAAAATTGCCAGAAAAAAGGTGTCCATGAACCGCAACCGCTTAGCAGGTCTTACTGTTGACCCCGATCAAATCATCCTGGGAAGTATCGGATTGTTATTTTTTCTGGCAGGCATTGGCTTGCTGTTGATCTTTGGCACCAAAATCACCTTGGAATGCGACCGCAGCCTGCCGCCGACTGGTTTGTGCAGCCTGCGAAAGACCACCATGTTTTCCAGCAGGAAACAGGATTTCGCAATTGCCGGCCTGCAGCGCGCGGTGGTCGATGTCAGTCAGGGGGATACGGACAGCGACGACACCTATCGCGTGGTCCTGGTCACCGACGGCGGTGCTGTGGCATTGACCAGCTATTACTCCAGCGGCGCAAGTGCGAAGCAAAAAGCTGTGGATAAGATCAATGCTTTCCTCACATATGATGGCCAGCAAAGCGTGTCCGTCAGCCTGGATGACCGGATATTTATGTCCATCTTTTCCGGTATCTTCAGCGGCGCTGGCTTGTTGATGTTGGGATTTGCTGTGCTGAAAACCATCCGGCTCATCCGGGAGCAGGGGAACGAATCCGAGTAAAAGCAGCAGCGCTTAATCCCGGGTCAGGCGACGGTAGGTAATGCGGTGCGGCTGGTCAGCGGAGATCCCCAGACGTTGGCGGCGGTCCGTTTCGTATTGGGTGTAATTCCCATCATAAAAGACCACCTTGCTATCGCCCTCGAAAGCCAGGATGTGGGTGGCAATCCGGTCGAGAAACCAGCGGTCGTGGCTGATGATCAGCGCGCAGCCGCCAAAATTTTCCAGCGCCTCTTCCAGGGCGCGCATGGTATTCACGTCCAGGTCGTTGGTCGGCTCATCCAGCAGCAGCACATTGGCACCCTCTTTGAGAATGCGCGCCAAATGCACGCGGTTGCGCTCGCCGCCGGAAAGCATACCCACCAGCTTCTGCTGGTCGCTGCCGGTGAAGTTGAAACGCGAGACATAGGCTCGCGAATTGACCTCGCGCGTGCCAAGCTGCAGCTGATCCTGGCCGCCTGAAATCATCTGCCAGACGGTCTGCTCGGGGTCCAGTACATCGCGGCTCTGGTCAACATACGCCAGTTGGACTGTGTCACCGACCCGCAAAGTACCATTATCCGGCTGTTCCTGCCCGATAATCATGCGGAAGAGCGTGGTCTTACCGGCGCCATTCGGACCAATAATGCCGATGATGCCGCCGGGCGGCAAGGCAAAGGTCATGTCCTCCACCAGCAGGTTGGTGCCGTATCCTTTGCGCACCTGTTCGGCTTCGATGACCACATTGCCAAGGCGCGGACCGGGCGGGATAAAAATTTCCAGGTCGCGGGCTGCTTTTTCGTTCTCCTGCCCCAATAGACGCTCGTAGGCATTGATGCGCGCCTTGGATTTGGCATGCCGGGCGCGTGGAGCCATGCGAATCCACTCCAGTTCGCGCTCCAGGGTCTTAATGCGCTCGCTTTCACCCTTTTCCTCGGACGCCAGACGCGCCTGTTTTTGCTCCAGCCAGGAAGAATAGTTGCCTTTATACGGCACGCCGACTCCGCGGTCCAGTTCGAGGATCCAACCGGCAACATTATCCAGAAAATAGCGGTCGTGGGTGACGGCGATCACTGTGCCAGCGTATTGCTGCAAGTGCTTTTCCAGCCAGGCGACGGTTTCGGCGTCGAGATGGTTGGTAGGCTCATCCAACAGCAAAATATCGGGTTTTTGCAGCAGCAATCGGCATAGTGCCACGCGGCGGCGCTCGCCGCCGGAGAGAATTTTGATCGGGGTCTCGGGAGGCGGGCAGCGCAGCGCGTCCATCGCCATTTCCAGGCGCGAATCGATGTCCCAGGCATCCAGGTGGTCGATTTTCTCCTGCACCTCGCCTTGTTTTTCGATCAGCGCGGTCATCTCGTCATCGCTCATCGGCTCGGCGAAACGCTCGCTGATTGCATTGAATACCGTTAGCAGTCCGATGGCCTCCTGCGCGCCTTCTTCAACAATCTCGCGTACAGTTTTGGCATCATCCAGGCGCGGTTCCTGTTCCAATAGCCCGACCGAATAGCCGGGAGCCAGCATGGTCTCGCCGTTGTAGTCGCGGTCCAGGCCGGCAAAGATGCGCAGCAATGAGCTTTTACCCGAACCGTTCAGTCCAATTACGCCAATTTTGGCGCCGTAGAAATAGGAGATGTAAATGTCTTTGAGGACCGGCTTTTTATCGTAATACTTGCTGACGCCGATCATGGAGTAAATCACTTTGTTGGGATCGATGGGCATAGTTTCCTCGCAATGATTGTAACCGCGAATAGCCAAAGGTCAACCGTGGGTTGGCTTCCTGTGAATCTTTAAAACAGGGTAGAATCACGGCGATATGGATGAGAAGTCGCTGGTCACGCTGGAATACCCCAAGGTGCTGGAACACCTGGCTGCTTTCGCCGATTTTTCGGCGTCGGCGGAGTTGGCGCGCCGCATGCGCCCGACCACCGACCTGACCGATGCCCTGGACCGGCAGGCAGTCACCAGCGAAGCCGCCCGTCTGTTGTCCGTCAAATCAGAGGCGGGCATTGGCGGCGCGCTGGACGTGCGCGTGTTAATCGAGCGCGCCAAACGCAGCGCAGTGCTGACCCCCGGTGAACTGCTGGAAGTGAAGTCCACGTTGATATCCGCGCGCGAACTGTCACGCACCTTCGAGCATAAACAGACGGAATACCCGCACCTGGCAGTCATCGCTGAAAAATTACCCCCGCCGCCGGGGTTGATCGAGACCATTTCCCGCACCATCTCCGACCGGGCGGAAATCCTGGATTCAGCTTCTTCGAAGCTGGCATCCATCCGGGCTGAGATCAAGATTGCGCATGAGCGCCTGATGAGCAAGCTGACGCGCCTGATCAACGACCCTAAAAATCAGCCGCACTTGCAGGAAGCGATCATCACCCAGCGCAATGGGCGTTATGTGGTGCCGCTACGCGCAGAATCACGCGGACGGATTCGCTCTATTGTGCATGATCAGTCCTCGTCCGGTGCGACCCTGTTTGTCGAGCCGCTGGTGGTAGTGGAAATGAATAACCAGTGGCATGAGGCGCAGCTGGCGGAACGCGATGAAGAGCGCCGCATCCTGACCGATTTGACCGATCAGGTAGGGGCGTTTGCCGAGGTGATCGTGCTGCTGGTGGAAGCGCTGGCGCAAATGGACCTGGCGTTCATGTGCGCCAAATACGCCGATGAATTGCACGCTGTCGAACCGGTGCTGATTCCATTCCGCAAGGTTGGGCGCGAAAAACACCCGGGCAGCACGATCGAGTTGTACCATGCTCGCCACCCGCTGCTCGACCCTGCTACTGTGGTGCCGATCGATGTTAATTTGGATGAAAAAACCTACTCGCTGGTGATCACCGGCCCCAATACCGGCGGGAAGACGGTTTCGCTTAAAACAGTCGGGCTGCTGGTGCTGATGGCACAGTCTGGATTGCATATTCCAGCCCAGTCGGGCTCCACTTTGACCATCTTCGAGAATGTTTATGCTGATATTGGCGACGAGCAGTCGATCGAACAATCGCTGTCAACGTTCTCCGGGCATATCACCAACATGGTGCGCATTCTCAATCGGGCAGACATCCACAGCCTGGTGTTATTTGACGAATTGGGCGCCGGGACCGATCCTCTGGAAGGGTCGGCGCTGGCCCGGGCCTTGCTGGCGCATCTGGTGGAGATGCGCATCACCAATCTGGTGGCTACGCACTACCCGGAATTGAAAGCCTTTGCGCATGCCACGCCCGGGGTGGTAAATGCCAGCATGGAATTTGACCTGAAAACCCTGCGGCCAACCTACAACCTGATCATTGGGCTGCCCGGGCGCTCCAATGCACTGGCGATTGCCGAACGGTTGGGATTGTCGAAGGAAATCATTCAGTCGGCACGCGGGCTGCTCGACCCCACCGATTTGCAGGCCGATGATCTGCTGGATGAAATTCACCAGCAGCGCACCATTGCGCGCAAGGCGCGTGGAGCAGCTGACCGGGCGCGCTTCGAGACGGATCAGATTCGCAAGGATCTGGCGACGCAGTTGGAAAAGATCGAGGACGAGCGCCAGACAATTTTGGAGAAGGCTCGCACCCAGCAGGAAAAAGAGATCGAAGCATTATCCGCTGAAGTGGAATCGCTGCGCAAGGCATTGGCGCGCGCCCATCAACCGCTGGAAGCGCTCAAGGTGGTCCAGGAGCGGGTAGAAGAACTTCGCGCGAATGTCGAGCAGCCAGTGGAGCGTCGGGTAGTCCAAAGCGCCCCGCCGCGTGTCTTGAAATTGGGCGACAAAGTCCGCCTGCGCACGCTGAATATGGACGGCGTGGTGTCAGCGCTGGGGGAAGAGGATATCGAGGTGCTGCTTGGCAACCTGAGGGTGCGTACCCGCATCAGCGATGTGGTCCGTGCCGGGCTGCCGGAGGTTGTGCTGCAAGAAGCGCGGGTTGCAGTACCGGCGCGCGACCCTGCCCCCGCGCCATTTACACCCTCGCCCGGGGTGGAACTGGACCTGCGCGGGCAGCGTGCCGAGGATGCCCTGGAAGCGTTGGAACGCTACCTGGAATCTGCCTATCTATCCGGCATGCCGTATGTGCGCGTGATCCATGGGAAGGGCACCGGACGGCTGCGGCAGGTGATCCGCGAATCGCTGGCGCAGTCCGAGTTTGTCACCAACTGGGAGTCGGGCGGTGAGACCGAAGGCGGCGACGGCGTCACCGTGGCACGGATTGCGAAAGAATAAATCTATAGGGTGCCGTTCGCCCTGGTAAGCCAATAGAATATCCATGACGAAGGGACTGCGTTTAGAGGGTTTGGGGCGAACGCACCATATCGGTTAGATGGCTTCGACAGGCTCAGCCAACGGAAATTGATCTCGTTGATCGTGCCGGTCTCCTGACCGAGCACGCGAGTTGACCGGAGGTCTCATTCTAAGCATGTCCTCTCTCCTAATCGCACCGGTCTCCTGCTGCACTGATCATGCCGGTCTCCTGACCGGCGCGGTCAACGGTTGTTCTGCAATGACATCAACGCTGCGATCCGCCGCTGCGCGGTTGTCAGCGTTTCGCGAGCGGAGTTTAAATTGGCCTCGGTCGCAGCGCCCAACATTTGCGCCAGCTCCACGC
>CALMGN010000047.1 GCA_937863605.1 uncultured Anaerolineaceae bacterium | reverse complement strand
GCCAATTTCGTCGATCAGGCCGCTGCGTTCGAGCATGGCGTGCACATTGGTATGAACACCTGCCAGCATGAGCGTACCACCGCGCTGGTGTAGTTTTTCACCGAGCCGGTGAATGGCTTCGAGGCCAGCAGTATCGACTAGCGGCGCACCCCGCATGGAAAGGATCAGGGCATTCGTTTCACCAAGATCGGCAAACGCTTCGTTAAAAATTCCGGTTGCGGCAAAGAATAAAGGTCCAGTAATGAAAGCGACGCGGACGTGTTTACACTTGCCCTGCGCTTCGATGCCTTTTGCCCGTAATTTTTCAGCATCTACCTCGCTGACATCCACCTCCAGGCTGGCGATACGGTTGAGAAACACCGCACCGGCAAGCAACG
The DNA here is from genome assembly GCA_937863605.1 of uncultured Anaerolineaceae bacterium. GTDB lineage: Bacteria > Chloroflexota > Anaerolineae > Anaerolineales > Anaerolineaceae > Bellilinea. Next base: position 8,372 of record CALMGN010000047.1, on the reverse strand, counting down.
AGCCGATCAAAATTGCCTGAGTCAGATCCAGCGTAATGGTAGCTAACATTGTAATCGAAAAGGCCAGCATGTCACTTTTGAAGTGTTTATCAAACATAAAATGGATAGCCGACCATTCGTTCATGCGCCAGGCAGTCATGATCAATACACCCGCCAGGGCAGCCAGCGGAATTTTAGCCATCACCGGTGCCAGCAGGAACATGGACGCCAGAAGCCCGATGGCATGAATGATACTGACCATACGGGTTTGACCGCCGGCTTTGATGCCAACACTGCTGCGGGCAATGGCTGCGGTGGCTGGAACACCGCCGAAAAACGGGATAATCAGGTTACCAATGCCTTGACCGATTAATTCCTGGTTGGCTTGCAAGCGGATGCCGGTCATGTTGGAGGCAACCGCCCCGCATAACAGCGATTCCACTGCACCCAGGGCAGTAATGGTCAACGCAGGAGTCAGAAATGTCGAGATGTTCGACCAATCAAAGGTGAACGGGTTAAAACGGTCGCTGAGCATCAACGTCTGAGGGATGGCGCCAATCTGTGGGACCTGCCAGTGGAACAGGGAACTAACCAGCGTGGCGGCGATCAGGCCAAGCAGCGAAGCAGGAAAACGGGCGTTCAACTTCTTGGGCCAGAACACCATGATCTCAATGACAATTAGTCCCAGTAAAATTGCCCGCCAGTCCGGTGTGAATCCGCCTTTGAAATATTCCAATAGCTTGAAAAAAGCTGCGTCCGCTGCCGTAGTTTTAACACCCAAAAAATTATCAATCTGGCCAATGGCGATAATCAGCGCAATTCCAGAGGTAAAGCCGGTGATGACTGCAGAAGGGATAAAAGCGATAAAACGGCCTAACTTCAACAGGCCAATCAGCAGCAGGAAAAAGCCTGACAATAGACCCGCTGCCCAGACGCCCTCTAATCCATAGCGGGAAACCAGCAGGATGAGTACCGCGCTCATTGCACCGGTCGGTCCGCTAATTTGATAGGGCGCTCCGGACAGAGCGCCAATCAGGACACCCGCCAGGATGGCAGTCACCAGTCCCGCGGCTGCCGTCGCACCCGAGGATACGCCGAAGGCTAAAGCCAGCGGTAAGGCAACGGCTGCTACGGTGATACCGGCCAGTGCATCCTGCGAAAATTTTGTTGTGTTGTAACCTTTAAATTCGGACTGATAGAGTTGCACCAGTGAACGTCTTGGCATATAAACCATTCCTCAAAACAATAGGATAAAAGTCTGACAATAACAAAGCGCTTATCTTACTACTCAATTTACATCTTGTGGAGACAAAATATATTAATTGGAAAATCGGTTTAAACGCCAAGATATCCGTAAAATAACGGTTAAATAGTTTTCCCTGTTTTGTTTGCATGAAATCCATTCGAGTGTATACTGATCGCAGTTATTTATCTCACTCTTATATTCCCATAATGCGAGGCCGATATGATCACGGTAGAACCCCTAGATATTAAAAACAAGAAATCGGTTAATGAATTTTTAAAATTCCCTTTTGAAATTTATAAGAATATTCCGCAGTGGGTTCCACCTATCCTCAGTGACATAAAAGTCATGATTGATCCAGCCAAGCATCCATTCTATGAACATTCCGACGGAGAATGCTTCATCGCCCGCCGGGATGGAAAGATAGCCGGGCGGATCTGCGCCATGGAAAATAAACCCTTTAATGCTTATCATGGAACGCAAATCGCCCAGTTTTATTTATTCGAGTGCATCGATGATCAAGAAGTAGCAAATGCCCTATTTGAGCGCGTTTTCCAATGGGCTCGCGAGCGCGGGTTGAATGAGGTGGTCGGGCCAAAGGGGTTCAGCCCATTTGACGGGTACGGCATCCAGATTGAAGGGTTTGAGCATCGTCAGATGATGACGATGATGAATTACAACCCGGAATATTATGTTCGCCTGGTAGAGACGGTCGGATTTGAGAAGGAAGTTGATTTCGTCTCGTGTTATATACCGGCTGCATCGTTTAAACTCCCCGAGAAGGTCCATTTGGTAGCGCAAAAGGTTCTCGAAAAGGGAAAATTTAAAGTAAAAAACTTCCAAACCACAAAAGATCTTAAAGCCTGGGCGGACCGGATTGGCGAAGCGTATAACGATACATTCGTTAATAACTGGGAGTATTATCGCCTAACCAAGCGCGAAATTGATTACCAATTAGGCACATTGCTTACTGTCGCTGACCCGAAGTTAATTAAAATTCTCCTGTATGAAGAGAAAGTAATCGGTTTTATCTTAGGTTTCCCGGATCTTTCAGTGGCGCTGCAGCGCGCAAAAGGTCGGCTTACACCCTGGTCGATCATCGACTTGCTGCTTGAAAGGAAAAATACGAATTGGATTTCGCTTAATGGCGCTGGTATGCTGCCAGAATATCAAGGCTTCGGCGGAAATGCGTTGATGTATTCAGAAATGGATAAGACCATCCACGGTTACAAATTCGAACATTACGAATTGACCCAGGTGGCTGAATCCGCAGTTCAGATGCGCAAAGATTTGATCACCATGGGCGGAAAAGCATACAAAAACCACCGGGTATACTTCAAGCATATCTAATCAAACACAATGTTGATGGATAGTCGCGGCACACAATCAACTCTCTGCTTATTAGCAGGGAGTTTTTTTCTTTACTCCCAGACGCCTATTGTTCGCCAGCGAGGGTGGTTGGATTTCCCTCTTTATGTTTAAGGATTGATCGAAAAATACTGACCAAGCTGTTGATCCCGAGGCTGCTGGTTAAGATTACCATAGGTACCAGAACCAAATAGTAGCGTTGGAATGCAACGTTAGTAGTTGCCAGCATAAATATAAACTCGAGGAAAACCGCGAATAAAAACAAGGTTAGATTTTGTTTTTGGCTGAATTTGACCCTGGATAATACCCCGCGGATTACGGCGACCAGGCCAAGAATTACCAATCCAAGCTGCAGTCCACCTCCCGCAAAACTCCGCAGCAGGCTGTGGAGCGGGTTGGCAAGGTACCTGTCGATAAATATTTGAGTCTGTGGAAGGTAGTTTCCGACTTCGGCAGAGGCGGGTGGAGTGAAAAAGAGCTGTGCTGTCATTGCCAACAGGCTTTGAAGCAGCGTTGAAGGCGCTAACGGGGTGTCCGTGGAGAAATAATCAGCGGATTGAGCTGCCATGAAATCTGTACGGGCAGTGACGGCTGCCGAGAGGGCCTGGAAGGGGTGCGCCCAGAGAAAAGGGTTGAGCAGTAGGGTTATCCCGCCAAACAGTGCCAGGAAACCCGCCAGCCGGATCAACCTTTGGCGGATGGGGAGTGGTTTTTCACCGGACATACACAGGATTGCAACAATCCCCGCCAGAACCAGCGGGGCAGCCGAATATTTGGCATTAAATGCCAGAGCCAGCGGGATAGCACTCAACCATAAGCGTTTTCTCCAGGCTGTCAGCGCCCACAGGCTGAAAAAAACTCCCATGACCAGCGCCCCTTCCGCCATAGCCCGGCGGGTATGCAGCAGGATCAGCGCATTGCCCAGGGTCAAGAACATGGCGATCCACCCGGTTAGATCGCCACCAAGTGATTTACCCGCACGAAAAGCGAAAAACAACGTCAGCGGAAAAAAAAGACCAATCGCCAGCCGGGCGGTCTGCAACAGGCCAGGGTCTGGCAGCGCTCCTGCGGCTGAATTATCCTGCCAGGTCTTTGACCAGTCCCAATCCGCAGGCATCGCAGGCTGACCAGTCACCCAGCGGGCAAAACCGATCCAGATACGCGTAAGCGGAGGGTCAAGCAAGCGGTATCGCTGCCGGATCTCATCTGTCGGGTTGGCCTGCCAGAATAGGGCGGACGGCTTCTGAGAGAAAAGCTCAAAGTCGCCGCTCATAAAAATCTGAGTACTCTCGTCGGGGTGAAAGGGGACTGCCAGGATCCCAGTCAGGTAGATCCAGCTGGCAATTCCGATGAAAGCGAGGAGAAGGAAATTTCGAAAGCGAAATATACGTGTCATAGTCAAACCTGTCAGGTCACTGCAAGGCCCTGTTGATTGTTTCTTGGCTAAAATAGAGTAAATGAATCGTTTGCCCTCTTCGGAAAAACACAAAGGCAGCCTGACCATCTGGATTATTGTAGCCATACTCCTTCAGGTCGGGTTAAAAATTTGGGCATTAATCCGGGATGCAGTGCCTTTCAACGCTGATGAAGCCGTGGTGGCACTCATGGCCCGACATATCGTGCAGGGCGAACGGCCGGTCTTTTTTTACGGGCAGGCCTACATGGGCAGCATCGACGCTTACCTGGTTGCCGTCGGGTTCTGGATATTTGGGGAGTACATCTGGGTCATTCGCCTGGTCCAGTGCTTATTGTATCTGGGGACGATTCTGACAGCCATGTGGATCGTTGGAAGGTTAGCGGGTAATTCCCGGGCGGCAGCGATTACCGGTCTTCTGTTGGCTGTCCCAGCAGTCAATATGACTCTTTATACTACAGCCAGCCTGGGCGGTTACGGTGAAGCGCTGCTGCTCGGAAATATCATGATTATTGCCGGTTTTTGGTTGGTAAACCGGTTACAGCGAACGGAGTCCGGGAGGAAATCTTATTTAATAATTGGCTTGCCGGCGTTAATCTTGGGTTTGCTTATCGGTCTGGGCCTGTGGGTCAACGGACTGACGCTGGTTTATGCGGTTCCGGTACTGTTTTTTATCCTTTATCAGGTTGTAAAGCGAAAGAATTGGCGCCCGTTAACTAATCTCATCGGAGCCGGATTGATTGGATTACTGATTGGGTCGCTGGCCTGGTGGATGTTCGCCGCGCAAAACGGCTTCCAGGCACTGACTTCAGAATTATTTGGCTCAGCCATTGCCGTTGAAGGCGGCAGTTACGCCGATCGGATCTTGAATCATTTTTCAAGCCTGATATTGCTGGGTGCCAGCGCGATCATGGGTCTGCGGCCGCCGTGGGAGGTCAGATGGATTGTTCTGCCGCTTATCCCGATCGTGGTCGGGTTATGGGCGGTCATTCTTTACGCCGGGATAAAGAAAATGAGTAAGCCATTCCCCGGGCGTGCAGTCCTGGCTATTTTTGGCGGAACAGCGCTCACCCTGGCAGCAGCCTTTGTTTTTACCTCATTTGGGGCTGACCCTTCCGGGCGTTATTTCTTGCCGATACAGATCGCTTTGGCAGTTTTGGCCGGGTTTGTTACCGCAGATTGGATTGTTAAAAAACCCGCGGCTGGACTTGTGGTCGCATTCCTGCTGGTTTACCAGCTGGTTGGGAATATTCAATCCATCCAGCAAAATCCACCCGGGCTTACTACCCAGTTCTACGAACCCGCCCGGGTTGATCACCAGTACATGGACGATTTGATCCTGTTTCTCGTAGAGAACGGCGAAACGCGCGGTTACACTAACTACTGGGTCAGCTACCCGCTGGCTTTCCGTACGGATGAAACGGTAATTTTTATCCCTCGCTTGCCTTATCACCCTGATCTGCGGTATACCCTCCGCGACGACCGATATCCGCCTTATGACCAAATAGTAGCGGCCAGTCCGCGCATTGCCTACATCACAAGTAATAATCCGGAACTGGACCAACGGTTCAGAATCGATTTTTCTGCAAAACAAGTGACCTATAAAGAGGCTGAAATCGGCGATTACCGCGTTTTTTATAGCCTCTCCGAAGTTATCAGACCCGAAGAATTGCATATCTACCAAAACCAGCCCTAACTTTTGATGCCCGACAGGACCCGCCAGGCCGTGAAACCAATCCAACATTCTTCATCGACAACTACGCTTCAAACCCTGATGCTGGTATTGACTCTGGCTCTGGTTTTCTTGATGGCAGCGCGGGTACCCGTCGATCCGGATATGTGGTGGCATCTGCGCGCCGGTGAGGAAACCGTCACCAACGGCAAGCCTTACATGACGGATACCCTCACTTATACCCGCTTTGGGGCACCGTGGGTAAACCACAGCTGGTTGTCGCAGGTGGTGTTGTATCTGGCCTACCGGGTGGGTGGAACCATTGGACTGGGGCTGTATGTTGTAGTTCTTATTGTCGCTACGATGGCCTTGCTGTACCGCACGCTGAGCGGCGGTGTGTTCCTTAAAGCTGGAATTGTGGTATTAGCCAGTTCTGTGATGGCGTTGGTGTGGTCTCCCAGACCGCAACTGTTCAGCTTTCTGTTATTCGCGGGTTTGAATTATTGGTTGCAGCGCTATCTGCAGCGTAAAACTAATCTTTTATGGCCGCTCCCGCTTTTGTTCATCCTGTGGGGTAATTTACACGCGGGATATTCCCTCGGATTCATGCTGCTCGGGGTAACCCTGGGTGGGTTGATGCTCGACCGCTTGCTACGGCCAGCAGAAAGTACGACGCTGACCTGGCTAGAAATTGGGCGGTTAGCAGATTGGACAGCAATCAGTCTGCTCGCCGTGGTGGTAAATCCTAATGGCTTCAATACCTGGAAAATACCCTTTCAGACGATTGGTACGGATGCGGGGGTCCAATATATCATCGAGTGGGCGTCGCCTAACTTTCATCTGGCGCAAACCAAGCCTTTTCTGGTGATGTTATTTGCCTGCGTGATCGCGCTGGGCTTATCCGGCAAACGTGCCACGAGCAGCGAAATCACCGGGTTGACCCTGTTCGGCATGATTGCTTTGCTTGCCCAACGCAATTTCGCGCCTTTTGCGTTGTTTACTGCGGTGGTACTCTCTAACCATGCGAACACCGCCTGGGCTGGATTGATTCTACCTGCGCTGCAGCGGATGAAGGGCCGAAAGAAAGGAGACGCCGCGCCAACCAGGAGCCGACAGGCTATCAACCCCCGGCTTCGCAAAGCCATTAATTTGACACTGGTGGGTTTAATCCTGCTGGCTGCTTTCGGTCAACTGGTTTACGTCACCCATCCGGTGATTGTAAAATCCAATATGCAGAATTATTATCCGCTTGGCGCGATCGAATATCTAGAGAAATACGGCAAACCCGGAAATATATTTAATGACTACGGATGGGGCGGGTATCTCGATTGGCGGTTGCGTGATTACAAGGTGTTTATCGATGGGCGGGCAGATTTGTACGGCGGAGCGATTATTAAGGAATTGGTTGACACCACCGATGCTAAAGGGGACTGGCAAGGCACACTGGATCGATGGGACGTGGATTATATTTTGGTGATGCGCGGGATGCGGTTGATTGATCAGGCATCCGATGCAGGCTGGTTAATCTTGTACCAGGACAAGGTTAGCGTTCTGCTCGGGAAAAAGTAATTAGGATAGGAAATTACCCGTTTGAACGGGCTTCTTGATACCAGCGCTGATATAGCGTTGTCCGGCGGTCCGCGGTAGATGGAACAACCTGGCGCACGCGTTCGATTTCTGTCAAATCCAATTCAGCAGTAAGTAAAGCTGGTTCGTCTGGGCTGGCTTCGGCTAGAATATTCCCCCAGGGGTCGAGCACTGTGCTGTACCCGGCTAACCGATCTTTGTAAATCGGACCAATGGCATTGGTCGCTGCCACAAATATCTGATTTTCGATCGCCCGAGCTTTCAACAAGGTGCGCCAGTGTTCGGTACGTCTTTGACCCCATTCAGCTGCCACCAACAAACACTGGATGCCGCGTTCAGCATACGCCCGCATCAATTCCGGGAAGCGCAAATCGTAGCACAGCGCCAGCCCAACTTTTCCCCAGGGAAGCTGCACCACCGCGAGGTCTTCGCCGGGTGAAAAATAGGAGTGCTCATCCAATAAACGAAAGAGGTGGGTTTTGTTGTAATGCGCTGGTTCAGGTTGGCCAGGTTGAAACAAAAGATAGGTATTGTAATATCGCTGTTCCTGGCTGGTGATGAAGCTTCCGCCAATGGCTAGATTATAAGAATCTGACAACGCCTGTAAGCGGTCGGTCCAATCAGTGGTCAGTTGGCTGTAAATGTCGCAGTTCGGCAAATCGTACCCGCTCAGCCAAAGTTCGGGGAGCTGAACCAGTTGACACCCTTGCTTTGCAGCCTGGGCGATGGCGATCAAGCCGGTCTGCAGGTTTGTATCAGGGTCGCCAAGGGCGATTTCGAATTGAGCCAGCGCGATTTTTATGGTCATATCGATATCCATTATAATAGTCGGCGGGGTTTGGCGGGTAAATAACGCCATCTCCCTGCATCCCAGTTCCCACCAGGCAGCCATTCCCATGATTCGGCGCAGACCGATAGCTACCATTATCCTGTTGATCGTCATCATCAGCGGCTCGATTGCTGCGATGGTGTGGGGAAATTTCCAGTATACCCGGAATTATCCAGGGGGCTCGAACTTTTACGTTGACTGGTTTTCTGCCCGGTCACTGTTTATCGATGGGGTAAACCCGTACAGCGAGACTGCCCAAAATTCAATGGTCAGTTTTGCA
>CALMGN010000046.1 GCA_937863605.1 uncultured Anaerolineaceae bacterium | reverse complement strand
GCGCGCGGGTAAGAAAGCACCAGCGGATGAACCATCAAGGCTTCGACCGCTTTCGCCCGCGAGCGGGTCAGGATGGCTTCGATCGATAATTTCTCGTACAGCTTGATCGTTTGCATCAGATTCAACTGCGCCGCTGGGACCTCCCCGATGTCCATCGCATGAATCCCCTTCCCGTCCACCCGGCAACTGACCTCAACCACATCGCTGTGCGCCATCCCCTGGATGGCATCCCCATTGGGCACGTTGAGTGCGATCTGCAGCGGGCCGCCATTTTCCAACGCTTCGATCACCGAAAGCGCCACGCCGGCATAACCCTCGCCGGCTTGCGCCGGGATATCCGCGTCAAATACCGGCTGGCGGTCCGCCTCTTCCACGGGTGAACCGCCGTAAGCGTAGTGCATGTAGGTCGCGCTGCGCCGCTTTTCGTAACCGAAGAAGATGCGCAGCGCTTGTTCGAGGTTGCGCTCGATGTCAACCGCTTCCAACTGCTGCATCAGCCGGCGGTTGAGTTCGACAATCTCCTCGCCGCGCGACCTGCCCTCCCCCAGAATGGCCTGCAGCGCCTGCTCGGCGTAATAATAATAGTAAAGATACTCGTTGCAGTGCATCCCGATCTGACGCACCAGCATTGGATCGAACAGACCCTGCATATCCCGCAGGAAGTGCTCATCCGCCAACGCTTCCGGCAGTACGTCGTGACCGTCAATCCAGGCATGCCGGCACCAGGAGAGGTGATTGAGCCCAAACACCTGCGCCTGCACCCTGCTGGCATCCACCCGCGCCCAGGCCGCGACTGCCCCCTGAGCGCTGTTGGCTCCGTCGCAGATGCCGACGGTGCGCTCAAACCCGGCATCGCGCAGCGCCTGGGTGACCAGTCCGGCCGGGTTGGTGAAGTTGTACATCCAGGCGCCCGGGCTGACCTCTTGCAGCAGCGCGGCATACTCCAGCAGCGCCGGAATGCTGCGCATGGCCATGGCAAAACCGCCAGCCCCGGTGGTCTCCTGTCCCAACACGCCGTGCCTGAGCGCAATGCGTTCATCCACGGCGCGACCGACATCCTGCCCGACGCGAATGGTGGTCACCACATGGCGAGCGTCAGTGAAAGCTGTTCGGGCGTTGGTCGTGGTGCTGATTTTAAAAGGGTCGCCAGCACGATGCACAATCTGGTAGCACAGCGCCCCAAACAGCTCCAATTTGTGCGCATTGATGTCCATCAGACATAATTCGTCGATGCCGATGCGTTTTTGCCAGCCCAACAGCGATATGACGAACAATGGCGAGCGCACTCCACCGCCCCCGATTAATGCCATTTTCATCGCATACTCCTAAAGATATTTCTTCAACTGCTCCAGTGAGAAAGCCGCACTGGCGCCGCCGCGCTGCGTGGTGGAATAGCCGCCGCAAATGTTACCGTATCGCAGGCAGGTTTCGATGGGTTCGTTATTCATCAATCCAGCCAGAAAGCCGGCATTAAAGGAATCCCCGGCGCCGGTGGTGTCCAACACCTCCAGCTCGAGCGCGGCAGAATGCCACACCTGCTCCCCGGCCTGGGCGTAAGCCCCATCCGCCCCGCATTTGAGGATCACCAGCGGGCAAAATTCAGCCAGGCGGCGCAGCGCCTGTTCCGGGTCGGTCTCACCGGTCAGCTGGCGGGCTTCGCTCAAATTGGGCGCAAAAATATCGGTCACCCGCAGCAGATCGGTCAGACCCGGCTCTGCCAGGGTGGTGGTCACGTATTGGCAGTCGATGAAGACCTTGCCGCCCAGCTGGTGAATGCGGTCTACCAGAAAACGCGTCTCCAAAGACCCGTCAAACGGGCTGTTGACCACCCAGCGCGGGCGCTGCGATTCGACCAGGGCTTGAATCGGCAAATCATCCGGGAAGGGATCCATGTAACTGATGAAGCCGCGGTCGTGCTGGAATGAAAAGCTCAGGCTCAACGAGCGCAGTGGTTGAGAATATTCTCGAAAAAGGGTTGTATCCAGCCCGGTGCGCAGCGCTTCCTCGCGGATGAAGCGGCTGAAAATGTCATTGCCCAGGCGGGTCGCCCAGCGCGTACGCACCCCCAGCTTATGCAGCCAGGCAGCGGTAATAAACGCCCCGCCCGGGCCAATCTCCATCGACTGGCCAAACAGGTCAGCGCCCAGCCGCGGCACCTCGCTCAACCCGGTGATGATCACATCGCAAAA
>CALMGN010000045.1 GCA_937863605.1 uncultured Anaerolineaceae bacterium | reverse complement strand
TGCGCGCCAACCGGTTGAATCTGCTGACCGCCATCGCCCAGCTCTTTTTACAGATTGGCGATTTCTCAAAGATGAACGCCATCAATCCGTAAGCTGAACCTGGGGGATTTCAAAGGACCCATCGTAGAGCATGAGGCACAAAACGTGGGGTGCAAGGAGGAGGGTTTTTTAGCCTTTTTCCTCGCACCTTTCCGCGCTTGACTAGTAATGATAGCGAATCTGGGCGATGAATAGGGCGTCTTCCGTAACTTTGTAAACCAAGCGATGCTCGTCATTGAGGCGGCGTGACCAGTAACCGGATAAGCCGTGCCGAAGCGGTTCGGGCTTACCGATGCCCTGGAAGGGCTGGCGCTGAATTTCCTTGATCAGGGCGTTGATGCGCAAAAGCATCTTCCGGTCGGCCTGCTGCCAGTACAGATAATCCTCCCAACCGTGTTCGGAAAAAATCAACCTCACCCGACAAGTTCCCTTTCTGTCCCCCTGCCGCTTTCCAGTTCCGCAATCGATTCCAGCAACCGCGTGGCGCCTTTCGGGCTGCGCAACAGATAGGCTGTTTCCTCGAGGGATTTATAATCCTCCAGCGAGAGCATCACCACGGCGTTCTCGTCTTTGCGGGTGATGATCACTGGTTCGTGATCCGCGCAGACCTGCTTTATGGTCTGCGCCAAATTGCTGCGGGCTGCGGTATAGGTAATGCTGTTCATCATGCACCTCCAATATGTACAGGATATTGTACATATCAAAAGAGAGATTGTCAACACGGCAAAAATTACTTTTCAAGACCTGACCCCAATGCTTCTTCGGATTGCAGTAACTTCACGATCTGGACATAGTTTCTTTCGCGAGCAGCCTCTATCGGAAGCTGCCCATTTTCTCTCTTCTTGGTTGCATCAGCACCATGGTCAAGAAGTAGTTTTACAACCTCAATCTGCCCATGGAACGCCGCCCAGAATAGGGCCGTGTTACCACCTTCCTCTGGCGCATTTATATCTGCTTTAGCCGCCAGCAATATTTTTACCACTTCTAAATGACCAGCACTTGCTGCAGCAGTCAGAGGGGTCCAGCCATCAACCGCATGTGCTTCTACGTTTGCTCCACGCTTGATCAAAGAAGCCACCTCATGCATGTTGCCGGTACCGGCAGCGGAAACCAATTCTTTATCCATAGCAGGAGTACATCCGCATGCGACGCCAATAAAAACCACTAACATCAATAGGTTAGAAAACATATAAAACCATACCGGTTAAGGGTTGAATGAATTGAAATTCGGCGAAATAGGGCTATTTTTGGGAATTGCGATACCCTTAGCTCCGCCTTTACTCTCCAAATCCTGAAGAGCCCTGAATAAAGTTGAGGGAAATGGCATTGTGGGCAATGAAACACCAGGCATGAATGGGTCGGCAAGTTTTACGTTGCCCGCATTTAAAGCATCGCCAACACGGGTTGCACAATTATCCGGAAAAGAATTAGGCTTGGTCTTCTTTTCCTTCATATAATCGATGATAGCCTTCTCTTGTTCAGGTGTGGTCGGGATAACGAACGCCACTGACTCGCGCCGCTTTGCTTGGTCTGCCAAATAGTCGGTAACACCGCTACCTGCAAAATTCAAACTCGGATCATTGGGGTTATTTCCTGGGCTGTATATCCCAGATCCAGTTGCTGCGATTGCTGTATGTCCAAAAGGGTTTCCAGATGTTGGGCCGTTAATAATAACCAAAGTTTCCAAGCCACTCGGATCAATCAACCCAGAGGGCTGATTCCCAACATACCGGTA
>CALMGN010000044.1 GCA_937863605.1 uncultured Anaerolineaceae bacterium | reverse complement strand
CCGACCGCTTCCTCAAGGACCAGCAGTCCCGGGCGGATAATGTGCTCTTAGCCGCTAATGAAAAAGGTCGCGAAATTGAATTGGAAGCCAAAGACAAAGCGATGAAAGTGCTGCAGGAGGCGGATAACGAAGTAAACCGCCGCCGGTCAGAGACATCCCGCGAGGAAGACCGTCTGCAAAAACGCCGGGCTGAGATGGATTCTCGTGTGGAACGTTTTGAACAGCGCGAGCAGTTGTTAAATAAACGTCAGAGCGCTCTGGATAAACGCACCAACGAAATCGAGAAAATGTACGAGGAGCACGTTGAAGAGTTACAGCGCATCGGTCAAATGTCAGTTGAAGAAGCCCGCGCATTGCTGCTGCAGGAAGCGGAAAAAGAAGCCCGCTCCGATATGGCACGCATCATCCGCCAGATCGAGGCGGAAGCGCGGTCCGAGGGAGAAAAACGCGCCCGCGAGTTGATCACCGAGTCGATCCAGCGGGTGGCATCCGACCATGTCGTCAGCGTGACCACATCCGTGGTGACCTTGCCGAATGAGGAAATGAAGGGCCGAATTGTTGGCCGCAACGGGCGCAACATTCGCGCCTTCGAACAGGCCGCTGGCGTGGACGTCATCGTCGATGACACCCCCGAGGCTGTGACCATCTCCTGCTTCGATCCGATCCGCCGCGAAGTGGCCCGCCGCTCTCTGGCGCGATTGATCGTCGATGGACGCATTCATCCGGCTCATATCGAGAAAATTCTGGGTGAGGAACAAAAGGAAGTGGACAAAACCATCATCGAGGCCGCTGAAGAAGCAGCTTACGATGCCGGTGTGGCCGGTCTGCACCCCGAAGTACTTAAAGTGTTGGGCCGGTTGAAATACCGCACCTCCTACGGCCAGAATCAACTAGGCCATGCCGTTGAAGTCGCCAAACTGTCTGCCGTTTTAGCCGCGGAACTAGGCGCTGATCCAGAATCATCGCGCATGGGCGGCCTGCTGCACGACCTTGGCAAGGCGATGGATCACAATACCGACGGCACCCACGCCATGATCGGCGCTGAGTTTGCCAAACGCTACGGCGTGCCAGCCCGGGTGGTCAACATCATCGCTTCCCATCACCATGAGGTGGAACAAGAGACCATCGAGGCGGTCATCGTAGAATCCGCGGATGCCATCTCTGGCGCACGTCCCGGAGCCCGGCGCGAAGATCTGGAACAATACATCAAACGCCTGCGCGCTCTGGAAGACATTGCCAACTCCTTCAAGGGTGTCAACCAGAGTTACGCCATCCAGGCCGGACGCGAAGTACGTATCATCGTGCGCCCGGAGGATGTGGACGACCTGGCTTCCACCCGCCTGGCCCGCGACATCGCCAAGAAGATCGAGGAGACCATGCAGTACCCCGGTCAAATCAAGGTGACGGTCATCCGCGAGACTCGCGCGGTTGAGTTCGCACGATAGTTTTTCATAATACAACCATAACCCCCGCTCCCGGGATCCTATGATCTTCGTGAAGCGGGGGTTTAATATTAATGAGTTGGTTTAATAAAATACAGCAAGCTTGCCAAGTTACCTGTTAAAAGAATTGTCATTCTGAGGGAATGAAGCGACCGAAGAATCTCGATTTAAGCCGCGAATATCCAAAATGTAATGGCTGATGCTTCGCAAAGTTCACTCACAGAGTGTCCTCCCGCTTGAGCATCGGGACGGTGTGACAGGCAAAATGACATGGTGAAGGATTCTAATAATTATTCTCGGTGACTTAGGTCCATAGAACCGCAATTCAAAAATCTGCAGACCACAGCATCCCAAAAACCTCGAATGCTTTTATAATGAACCCGAAGGGCGAGTACTTTTTTTATCCAGATTCCATTTTGAAGGTCCCGGAATGAAACAACTCTTAAAGAATATGCGCGATGGGCAGACTTTGGTTGCCGATGTTCCCGTTCCGGCGGTCCGTCCTGGCATGGCTCTGGTGCGTACCGCCGCATCCCTGGTATCGGTCGGCACCGAACGTATGGTGGTCGAATTTGCCGAGAAAAGCCTGGTGGGCAAGGCGGCTTCGCGCCCTGACCTGGTGCGTCAGGTAGTGGATAAAGCGCGCCGTGAAGGCATTATATCGACGGTCGAGGCGGCATTTAATCGTCTGGATCAACCCATGGGGCTAGGCTATTCATCCGCGGGAACGATTGTGGCTGTTGGCGAAGGGATGGAGGGCTACCATATCGGTGACCGGGTGGCCTGCGCCGGGGGCGGTTTTGCTGTCCACGCAGAGTATGCGCTGGTCCCTAAAAATTTACTGGCGCTGCTGCCCGCCAAAGTTGATTTTGAATCGGCCGCCTTCGTCACTCTGGGGGCGATTGCGCTGCAGGGTTTCCGTTTAGCGCAGCCGCAGGTTGGCGAACGGGTCGCCATTATCGGTCTCGGGCTGTTGGGTCTGCTCACCGTAGGGATTGCCCAGGCTGCCGGCTGCAACGTCTTTGGCATTGACCTGGATCCAGCCCGCGTAGCGCTGGCGAAGAAATTGGGGTCGGAAGCGGTCTCACGCAGCGGGGCTGAAGAGGCTGGGCGAAGTTTCAGTCAGGGGCACGGCTTTGACAGCGTATTGATATGCGCGGACACTTCCTCGGCTGACCCGGTGGCATTGGCGGGTGAACTTGCGCGCGACCGCGGCACAATCGTGGCTGTCGGGGCGGTTGGTCTGGAGATACCGCGCAAAATTTACTACGAGAAGGAATTGCAGGTCTTTATTTCGAGATCTTATGGTCCCGGGCGCTACGATCCGGCTTACGAGGAAAAAGGGCAGGATTACCCCTTCGGCTATGTGCGCTGGACCGAGGGACGCAACCTCGAGGCCATCGTCGATTTGATCGGCTCCGGGCGCATGGACGTTAACCCGCTAATCAGCCACCGCTTCCCGATTGAACAGGCCGATCAGGCGTATGAATTAATCTCCGGCAAGCGGGACGAACTCTTCCTTGGCGTGCTGATCACTTACCCCCAGGCTGAGGCAGCGGTCCCAG
>CALMGN010000043.1 GCA_937863605.1 uncultured Anaerolineaceae bacterium | reverse complement strand
AGATCTGGGAAAATATCCTGATTGCTCTGAGCGGTATCCCCCTGGGGATCATGGGATATTATTTTGCCGATCCAATCCCGCTGGTGACCACCTTCAATTGGGCTGAAGTGATTGCCTCGCTGCTGGTGGTTATTCTGTATGTCGCTCTGTTGGAGGAAATTGTGTTTCGCGGGATGCTGCTGCATACCTTGGTCCATTCCTATGGACAGGTGGGAATCCTCATTTCCAGCATTATCTATACGATACTGTTCGCCAGCTACTATTCGGTTCAAGGTATCGTCTTAATGGGATTTGCCAGCCTGCTCTACAACTGGCATGCGCATGAATCGCGCTCGATCCTGGCAGCGACCATCAGCCATACCTTGATGATCACCGGAATGTTAATCATCTGGCCAATAGTTTTTTGACGTAACGTTCAAGTTCTTGAGGCCAGCGCAAAATCGTCTTTTTGTACTTAATCTTCCTCATTTATGGGTCCAGGTGGAAATCGACCTGCGCTTTTTTGGATTGCAGCACCTCTATTGGGAACTGGAGTCCGTAGTACGCCTGACCACTGCAGGCGCGGCACAACGGTTCGCCTGCAACCAGAATTTCTCGCTGATTGATGATTTCCTCGCCGCAGGATTTGCACAGCGTGCGAACGCCAGCCCGGCTAATAATTTCTTCTGCTGAAGGGGATAAATTCACGTAGGCAGCGCTAAATAATTCTTCATCCGGCATAACTTGGTAGCCTTGCAGCTGGGCAAAATAATGCCGGCTCTCGCCGGGAGCAAACCGGTATGCGGCCTCGCGTACATCGGGACGCGGCGCCAGGCGCACTGCCTGCCCGGTTTTTACCTCGATAAAGGTGGCGGCAATTTTGCCGTAATCTTCGATGCGCAAGGTGCGATGACCCGGGGTAACCCCGGTCGCTACCTCCAACCCATCCAAAAAGCAGCCGTCCGTCTCGGCGATCACCAGCATGGCTTTGTCGCTGCGCGGGAGGTCAAAACTCAACAATCCAGCTCCAACCAACGCCATGCGGACCCCTAATACCTGACGGGGACACAAATGGCTATGCCGGGCACTCGACTGCTCCAGCAGGCTTTGTATGTTCTGCATGAGTTCACCTCCTACGAAGGTTTGCTGACGGCTGGAATTGTCACGGGCATAGGTTTGTAGGTCTTTTTCAGAACAAACGCTAAAGCCATAGCGATAACCCCACAACCGACAAATAAACCAAACCCGGCTGAATACCCCGCCGACCCCTGGACAGATACGATGGCGCCAAGAATAGGCGGAATGGTAAACCCGCCGAACGCGCCCAATCCGCCAACCCAGCCCGCAGCTCCGCCAACGGCTTGTGGAACATACTGCGGCACCAATTTGAAGACGGACGCATTGCCAACACCCATACCGACCGCCATGAGGACGACAGCGAAGATTGATAGCGCAAAATTCTGCGAAAAGGTCATCAGCACCGCTCCGGTCAGCATGACCGCC
>CALMGN010000042.1 GCA_937863605.1 uncultured Anaerolineaceae bacterium | reverse complement strand
CAATTTAATATCGACTTTGGCGTCATGATGCTGTCCGGGTTGATTGCGAAGTATGGCGACATCCGCGAAGGGCTGCGCGCCTACGGCCCGATGGACAGCGGATACCATTATGCCGATCTGGTTCTGACGATCTACAACAACTATCAATAGTCTTAAATAATTGGCTATGCGCAACGTGAAATATTGACCGCATCCCATTATGCCGGTTTTGGAACTTATAGATGATTAAATTCGTCCGTGGTTATAATTGATTCATCGATTTACGAGGAATCCATGAAACCACGCCTCCTGCCGCTGGCTACACTCCTTTTTGCTGCTCTAGCCTGCACTCTGCCAGTCCAACAAACACCCATCCCGCCCACCCCTTTCGACGGCAGTATCATTCAACCGCCGGCTGCGGCTATCCAGGCGCAAACCGATCTGGCACAAGTACTGGGTATCGCCCCGGATGCTATAACGATTCGAGATATCCAGTCAAAAGTATGGAGCAATTCGTGTCTGGATGCCCCTGCACCGGGTGAAATGTGCGCCCAACAGCAAATGGACGGCTACCAGGTGATATTGACCTACGGCGGTGAAACCTTCACTTACCACACCGACTCAACCGGAATCCAATTACGCCGCATCCAGCAAGTGTTGAACCCGTCCCAGGCCGGGTTACAGGCGCGTGCATTGTTAGCTGGCATGCTCGGATATAACCCGGAAATCATCCGGGTCATTAAAGAGGAAAACCTGCGTTTTCAAGATTCCTGCCTGGAAATTTCCATCCCGGAAACAGTTTGCGCCCAGGTTCAGGTGCGCGGCACAAGGATTGAACTTGAGGCCAACGGCACATTATTCGAATTTCGTACGCCTGAAGATCCAGTTGCCCCGGTACTCGCTAAGGCCGCCGGGGTGAATGCCGGTCGCCTGGTGATTATGATCTCGCGCGACGGTGGCATTAATCAATATTGCGATAATTTGAATATCACGCTCGCTGGAAAGGCGATCCAGTATACCTGCGTAGGTGTCCCCGGGGAGGTACCGGGAATCTCAGATTTATCGGTACAGGACCAGGCGCAACTGCTGAAATGGGTGTTGAAATTTTCACCATTCGATACCCGGCAGACCCGGTTGGACAAAGTGGCCATCCACCTGACCTTTAACGGGGCCGGTCAAGAAACCGCGCAATTTGCCGACCAGCAGGAGATCCAAAAGTTCGCCGAGAATCTGTTCAAGCTCCCCCAGGCTACGCCTACCCCG
>CALMGN010000041.1 GCA_937863605.1 uncultured Anaerolineaceae bacterium | reverse complement strand
GGCTTCGATGGCCCTTGTTCGATTGAGCTGTTCCGGCCGGAATACTGGCAGCAAGACCCTTTTGAAGTCGCGCGTAATGCCAAAAAAGCAGCGCTGCAAATCCTGACTCCTCACTTTTCAATTAAGTAACTGCAATACCAATCACTGGAATTAACCTTGTCCCTCCCCTGCAACCTGATCCAACCGGAAGAAAACGAATATCTCAACTGCATCCGCTGCGGGTTATGCCTGGCTGTCTGTCCAACCTACCGCGTGTACAAAAACGAGACCGCCTCCCCACGCGGGAGGGTCGCCCTGGCACGCAAGGGACTGGAAGGCGAGCTGGAATTGACCCCCAACCTGGCCGAGCAAATGTATGCCTGCCTGGATTGTCTGGCCTGCAATGACATTTGTCCGGTGGGTATCCGCCCGGCCGACATTGCGGTCGAAATGCGCCATGTGCAGGAACAAATCCGGCCGTCAGGTTGGAAGGATACCCTTTTCGGCGCGCTGATCGCCAAACCCGGCCGGATGGAAGCCGCCACCATGCCGCTGCGTGTTTACCAGGGCAGCGGCCTGCGCCGCCTGGTATATACGCTCCAGATCTGGAAATTGCTGCCAGCCAGGCTGCGCGACCTGGAAGGCATGCTGCCCCGCCTGCCAAAACGCCCGCTGCGCCGGGTTCTGCCGGAAGTTACCAAAGCCCGCGGCGACAGCCGCTACCGGGTTGGTTTTTTCCTTGGCTGCGCCCAGAGTCTGCTGTTCGCCGATGAATCAGCGGCCACGGTGCGAGTTTTAGCCCGCAATGGTTGCACAGTCGTCACCCCCAAGGACACGGTTTGCTGCGGGATGCCCGCTGCCGGGTATGGGCGCATGGATTTGGTCAAAGCCCACGCACGTTTCAATATCGCGCTGTTCGAGAAGACTGCAACTGATGTCATCGTCACGGACTGCGCCACCTGCGGCTCGAAACTCAAGGAATATGGGCAGATCCTGGCCGGCGAACCCGAATGGGCCGAACGGGCAGCCGTTTTTAGCGCCAAAGTCCGCGACGTCAGCGAGTTTTTGATGTCCATCCCGCTGGAAAAACCCGCCGGACGAATCGAGACGCGCGTCACCTACCATGATCCCTGCCACCTGCGCCGCGCGCAAAAAGTGTGGCAGCAGCCGCGTGCTCTGATGGAGCTGATCGATGGTATTGATTTCGTCGAACTACCCGAGTCGGACTGGTGCTGCGGTTCAGCCGGCAGCCAGTTGATCACCCATTACGCAACCTCGCTGGCCGTGCTGGACCGCAAGATGGATAACTTGAAAAGCACCGGCGCCGAGATGATCGCCTCCGGTTGTCCGGGCTGCCAGATGCAGTTAACCACCGGAATTAAACGCCGCCAATTGGCCGTGAAAGTGGTTCACCCGATCGTTTTGCTCGACCAGGCTTACGCCAGTCAAGAGAATTCGCAATGAAGCCAAACCTGATCCAGGAACTGGTTAAAATCGTAGGCAAAAATGCCGTGCTGACCTCGCCGGAAGACCTGGCGGTGTACAGCTACGACGGTACCTTTGAGGAACATTGTCCGGATGTAGTTGTCCTGCCAACCAGCACTGAACAGGTCAGTCAGGTGATCCAGTTAGCCGCCCGGGAACATATTCCAGTCGTCACGCGCGGCATGGCATCCGGGCTGGCAGCAGCATCGGTCCCTTTCAGCGGCGGTATTGTGCTGTGTCTGACGCGCATGGACCGCGTGTTGGAGCTAGACGAAGAAAACGCTATCGTCCACGTGGAAGCCGGAATCATTACCGCCAATCTGCAAGCGGAGGTCGAAAAGAAAGGGTTGTTCTACCCGCCCGACCCGTCCAGCATCCGCCATTCGACCATTGGCGGCAACATTGCCTGCAACGCCGGCGGCCCGCGCTGCCTGAAATACGGCGTCACCGGTGACTATGTCCTGGGTCTGACAGTCGTCCTGGCGGACGGCCGGGTTATCCATACCGGCGGCAAAGTCATCAAAGACGTGGTGGGTTACGATCTGACCGCACTGTTAACCGGGTCTGAGGGCACGCTGGGCGTGATCACCGAAGCGCTGCTGCGCCTGACCGCCAGGCCCAAATTTGCCCGCACAGCGCTGGTGGAATTCAATTCCATCGAAGATGCATCCGAGACGGTCAACGCCATTCTCACGGCTGGAATTGTGCCTGCCACTTTGGAACTGATGGATCAAACTGCCATTTCCTGCATCGAGGAAGCCATGCACCTTGGCCTGCCGCTGGACGTCGAAGCCATTCTGCTGGTCGAGACCGACGGCCAGGAAGAGACCTCGGTAGCGCGCGAAATTGAGGCAGCAGCCGAAATTTGCACACGCCACGGTGCCCGCAAAGTCACAGTGGCCAAAGATGAAAGTGAACGCCAGGGACTGTGGAAAGCCCGCCGCTCGGTTGCGCCAGCGCTGGCGCGCCTTGCTCCAAACAAGTTGGGCGAGGACATCACCGTACCGAGATCCGCCATCCCGGAAGCGGTGCGCCGCCTGAAACAGGTCAGCGCAAAGTATGGGCTGCCGATCGTCATTTTCGGTCACGCCGGTGACGGCAACCTGCACCCCAACATCCTGTTCGACAAACGCGACCCCCAGCAGTGGGCCAAGGTGGAGCAGATGGTCGCGGAGGAATTTGCCATCGCCCTCGATTTGGGCGGCACGCTTTCAGGCGAACACGGGGTTGGCACCCTTAAACGTCCCTACCTGGAACGCGCGCTTGGCCCGGTTTCGGTTGACATCCAAAAGCGCATCAAACAGGCGCTAGACCCAAACAACATTCTCAATCCGGGCAAAGTCCTGCCGGATTAATTCAGCCCTGCCGCAATCATACCCATCCAGCTTTTAATGAAGGAGATAAAAATGAGCGATAACAAAGTTCCAAAAGGTTACCTGGCCACCAGTCAACCCGACCTGTTCTTCGAGGATAACGGGGTCGGCCGCATGAAAAAGGAAGTCTGGGAGTCCAGCGACGAACAGATTGACGCAATTCTAGCCGATTACGGCGTTCCCTCGCCGGTTGAGTGGGGCAAGCCTGGCTCCTACATTCAAACCACCACCCGCTGGCAGGTGGAAGCCAACCGCAAGAAAAATGATGTGGTGCTTATCCCGGTTGGCTGCACCGAACTGCACGGTCAGCATCTGCCCAGCGCCGCCGATACCCTGTACGTTAGCGCCATTTGCGAAGGCGTACGGCGTTTCACCGCCAAACGCGGCGCTCCGGTCAACCTGGCGCTGCCCCCGCTGAACTACGGCGGACACCCCTACCATCACATGGGCATGCCCGGCACCGTGATCGTCCGTGAGCATGTGGTGCGCGAGATGATGATCGATGTCATGCTGGGCTTGTGGAATGACGGCTTCCGCAAACAGTTGATCGTCAACAATCACGGCCAACTGTGGATGCTCGAATCAGCGGTGCAGGAATTTATGAAGCGTTACCAGCTGCCCGGCATCTTCCGCGTCATTGACTGGCACCGCGGCGTACGTGAGTTCTTCCGCCCGGTGGAACGCGGCGGCCAGATGGACACCAATTTTGTCCATGCAGACGAGTCGGAGACTTCACTGAGCCTGCTGCTGCACCCCGAGATGGTGGACATGAACTACGCAGTCGATACCGAGGGCAAGAGCTACCTGCCTGAAGGCCACTTCGATAAATCGGTTGACCCTTTCGGGCGCCCCAGCCGCTGGTCGGAGGGCGAAGGCCATTTCGCGATTGAAATTGCTGCCACCCCGGAAGGCGTGGTCGGAAAAGCCAAGTCAGGCACCGCCCAGAAGGGCAAACGCCCCATGGCAGCTATCCTGAAATATCTTACGCTGTGGCACGACGACGTCCTGGAAGCTTTCCCGGCTGGGAAAGTGCCACCGGTGGAAGAGGTCACGCTGCGCACCGAGAAAGAAATGGAACCCTATCTGCGCGAACCGCTCAGCCCAGGCTGGAAGCCCGTTTACGGCATCCCGCGCATCGGGCAGGGTACTGAAGTCTAACTTTTTTCGCTTATATACGCACAAGGAGTGTGACGATGAAGGGCAAAATGGAAGGAGTTACGCTGGTCGCCGATTGGGATCCAAAACTTGGCTTTAAGTTGGGCAAAAAGGACATCCAGGGCCGCCAGACTTATCTTGGCAGTTTAGTGTGGCGCAATCCGCGCTTCGAGATCCGCGAATATGACATCCCCACCCCTGGCGATGACGAAGTCCTGCTGGAGGTGAAAGCATGCGGTATTTGCGGCTCAGACGTACACATGGCGCAGGCGGATAAAGACGGCTACATCTTCTATCCAGGTCTGACCGGGTTCCCGAGCATTCTCGGGCACGAACTCTCGGGCGTGGTAGTCGAGGCCGGCAAGAAGGCGCTTGACAAAGTGACCAACAAACCGTTCAAGGGCGGCGAGGCGGTCACAACTGAGGAAATGTTGTGGTGCGGCAACTGCAAACCTTGCGCTGACGGCTACCCCAATCACTGCGAGCGGTTGGATGAAATTGGCTTCAATGTCAACGGGGCATACACCAAATATCTGGTCGTTCCAGCCCGAACGCTGTGGAGCCTTGATCCGCTGCGTGCCATCTATAAAAATGAGCCGGATATCTTCGTCGCCGGCAGTATCGTCGAGCCAACTTCGGTAGCCTACAACGCAGTCATCGAGCGCGGCGGCGGCATTCGCCCCGGTGACCGGGTGGTCATCCTGGGAGGCGGTCCGGTTGGACTGGCAGCCTGCGCCATCCTCAAACGGGCTGGCGCTTCAAAGGTCATCATTTCCGAGACGCAGGATAACCGCGCTCAGATGGCTTTGAGCCTGGGTGCTGATTATCACATCAACCC
>CALMGN010000040.1 GCA_937863605.1 uncultured Anaerolineaceae bacterium | reverse complement strand
GCAGCACAGTCTCGAAACGCGCTTGAATGAATGGACGGAGTTGGCGGAAGAGTAAGCCGGGTGTTACTTGTGCACCAGCAGTAACCAGTTGAATGTCGATTCCTTTTCTTTGTAATCCGGGGGAAATGGCCCTTTTAAGAGCTCGACATCCATCAAAATAAATTCAATATTCTGCTGGGTTAACCATTCCCGATCGTTGATTAGTTCAGCCGGATGGATAGGAATGATCTCATGCGTAAAATGTTCGCCAAAAACCGGGTACTCCGGCGCAGTACCGGCGTACCAACCTAACACAGAATCGGTCGGGACATTTTCATCCACCAGCCTGGCCAGGTCAGCTGCGCCCTTTAACTGCAAGGTCACCTGGCTGATCCAGTCCAATTTGAACATCATTATAATGTTCTCATTGACCGAGCGGATGCCTTCGATCTTAACGATAGGTGATTTGCCTGGATTATAGATGGCAGTGGTAGCCAGGATAAAAATGGAAAATGCGGCGATAAGAATACTAGCAACGCGCGAAAACCAGCCGGGGCTGACTAGACCCGCCAAAAAAGCAGCCAACAGCCCAGCAGCCGGGATGAAATAACGCCCTTGATACGGGTCCCAGCCAGGACGCAGCCAGGCATCCAATAGCCAGTAGAAGATCACAATCCCGACGAAGCCGCCGCGCCACGGGTCCTTTTTATAGAACGCCTGCACCAGCTGGTAAAGCGCCATAGGGATGAACAAAATCCCGGCAATCGGTCCAAACCAGGAAGAATCTTCACCCAGAACGTTCGGCTTGCGGTAATTGAATTGATGAGTCGCCGCAGTGAACTCGCCGGTCTCCAGGTTTGGGTTTAAAAGGCGCAGGACCGCCCCAATGGACTTGTTCTTGGCGCGGGTGAGAAAGTCGCCAGCGGGTTCGGGCAGACCACTGTTATCCACCGATTGATACAAAAGCCGCAGGCTGTTATACGTAATATTCCCCAACGCCTTATCTGGCGCAGTCCCACCGACTGCGGAATCCAGCGCTTCGGGTGGCGCCAGCGGATGGTCAAAATACACATAATTCTGCACATAGGTGAACGAGCCGAGCACCAGGAATCCCGCCAAGCAGGCTGCCGCCCAGTACAGCAGACTTTTGGTCATGCTGGTGCGGTACTTTAGCCAGACCAGCCCGGCGAGCAGCGCCAATCCGGGCAGGTAAAAATAAAGGGTTTGCTTGGTACCAAGGCTCAACCCCAGCGCAATCCCTGATAGCGTCAACATCGACCTCTGCGGTCGGGTGATGCCCAGAAAGAAAAAATAGAACGCCGGCAGGAAGACCGCCGCTGCAACCAGGTCGTTTTGCGCCGTGCTGGATTGCATCCAGATTAAAGGGAAGCAAGCGAAAGCCAGACTGGCGAAAAGCGACTGCGCGCGCGAAAACCGCAACAGCCGGGCAATGCCGAACACGCATAAAATCGAAATCAGCGCCCCAAGCCATTGGACGGTGAAAAATAGCTGATCGGAATGGAGAAATTGTCCTGACCACAGCATTTGCAATTGGGAATTGAGCGGGTAGCTGACCTGTGTGTAGCGGATCGCGTTCCAAGGGGTCAAGTTGCCATGCTGCAACCAGAACACCACGCGCACCACATGGGTTGTGATGGCATCATAAGTGTTAGGCGCAATCATCCAGCCTAGGAAGAAGGAGTACGCGTACCCCAGCCCCACTGCAGCGGTCAGCAACATATTTTCCGGGTGACCTTTCCAGGCATCCATCAGGCTGCCGGTTGGCCTGGCAAGACTAACTTTAACTAGGACACTGCCAATCACTGGGCGCTTCTTCGCTGCCCATAAACCCGCTGCCAACCCCAGAAACGCCCCCTGGATGAGCAATATCAGACCAGGTTGGCCTAAGCCGTTGAAGAAATGAGCGATTTCCTCTACCACCACGACTAGCGAAAAACCGATAATATACAAACCAAGGATTGCAGCAACTTTGCTAACGGGTCGGAATAAGGATAAAAATAACAGACTGGAAATCAAAACCAATACAATGGATATGACCATGGAAAACATTAGCACTTTTCAACTTTCATAAGCGATACATTTTACGAACAGTATTCGAATGGTCACAATCTTATGGCTGAAGTCCATCTTCAGAAAAATGTGTCGTAATTAAGTCTATCCCATTGAAGATTGCGAGTGTGAATATTATAGTGCAGCCATCGTTCGACGGATTACTTCAAGGCATATATAATTCAGTAGTATGCAATCTCTAGATGTGCTGAACGTCGCAATAATATAAACTTCGACCCAATGCGTCTGTAAAACCTCCCTAAAGATTTCTGCATCGAGATATCATGAGCGAATCTCAGCCTGTCCTTGCAGTCGTGATTCCAGCGTACCGCGCTGAATCCAAAATCGAAAAAGTGGTTTCCAACATCCCGGAAACCGTGGGTATCATCGTGGTGGTGGATGATTGCAGCCCGGACCAAACTGTAAATATTGTCGAAGCGATTAACAAAAAAGACCTTCGGGTTCATCTGATTCGGCATAATAAAAACACCGGCGTCGGGACCGCCACTTTGGATGGTTATTACGAAGCTGTCAAGCTCGGCGCGGAGGTGATCATCAAAATGGACAGCGATGATCAGATGGATCCGCTCTACATTCCGCAGCTCATCCAGCCAATTTTGGATTGTGAGGCAGATTACACCAAAGGGAATCGCTTTCTTCACGCCGTGGAATTGAAATCCATGCCGCGGGTTCGAAAATTAGGCAACGTTGGTTTATCTTTTCTGGCAAAATTAGCTTCAGGCCACTGGCACATTTTTGATCCAACCAATGGTTTCACAGCCATCCATCGCGATCTGGTTCCTTTATTGGACACCAGGTACATCCACGCGCGCTATTTTTTTGAAACGAGCATGTTGATGGAATTGCGCCTGGTGCGGGCTGTAGTTAAAGACGTCTTCATCCCCGCCAAATATGCTGATGAGGAAAGTTTTCTTTCAATCGTTGATTCTCTCCTACGGTTCCCTGTGCTTTTATTGCGCGGGTTTCTTCATCGCTGGCGCGTAGAGTATTTTTTACGCGATTTCACACCTGTGTCCTTATTTTTTATCGCAGGCTTGCCAGCAGTGATTTTTGGTCTGGTTTTTGGTTTGGTTCATTGGGTGATATCCGTAAAGACCCAGACTCCCGCAACCACCGGCACGGTCATGGTAGCGACGCTGCCATTTATCATTGGAATGCAATTGTTATTGCAAAGCCTGGTCATGGATATTCAAGGTACTCCAGATAAGCCAATCCATCACCAGATGGGTAAAATCGACAACCGTTCATCAGAATGATTTCACCCTTATTCTCATTATTAGACGCGGGGAATTAAGCTATCAATTACTATCTAATTCATAAAAAATTATGATACGATAGTGCCAGA
>CALMGN010000039.1 GCA_937863605.1 uncultured Anaerolineaceae bacterium | reverse complement strand
CCGCGTACCCAGCGGCCAACTTCAGCCGTCGGCATTCCATACGGAATTTCCCAGTAGCCGGCGAATCCGCGAAAATGGTCCAACCGGGCAATATCGACCAGAAGCAGTGTGGATTTGAGCCGTTCGATCCACCATGCGTATTCTTGCTGCTGGTGGACGTCCCAGCGGTATAGCGGGTTTCCCCACAGCTGCCCGGTGGGGGAGAAGTAATCAGGCGGTACTCCAGCGACGACGGTCGGACGGCCGTCATCATCCAGGAAGAACAGTTCCGGGTGCGACCAGGCATCCGCGCTGTCGTAGGCGACAAAAATCGGGATGTCACCAATAATCTTAATGTCCTTGGAATGCACATACTTCTTCAGTTCATCCCACTGGTGGTAGAAAAGGAACTGGCGGAACATATGGCGTTCGATCGACTGAGCATCATTGTGCATAAAGGATTCGAGTGCTTTATGATCTCGTTTGCGCAACGGCTGCGGCCAATTCTCCCATGAGACCCCGCCGTAGGATTCTTTGATGGCCATAAACAAGGCGAAATCTTGCAGCCAGAATGATTGGGCGGTTTTGAACAGCCCGTATTCAACCCACAACCCCGGGTGGTGGGACTGATTGAAGCGCAGGTAAGCCCGGTCGAGAATTTTTAGCTTCCACTGGATGGCTTCGCCGTAATCGATATGATCAACCGGGAAAACCGGCCGGTCAGCCAGGTCACCGCGGGTGATCAATCCTTGCTCAAGCAGCAGGGCCGGGCTGATCAGGTAGGGGTTTCCAGCAAACGCCGAGAAACATTGATAGGGTGAATCGCCGTACCCGGTAGGCCCAAGCGGCAGAACCTCCCACAAGCGGCAGCCTGAATCGGCCAGAAAATTTACCCAACGGTAAGCCTCTGGACCCAGGTCGCCAATACCGTCCGGCCCGGGAAGACTGGTGGGATGCAATATGATTCCGGATGCTCGTTCAAATTTCAAAGGGTAATCTCCTTGGTTGGACGAAATCACCTTCGTGAATTTCCAGGCTGGCGTAATCCGATGATATCACATCCCAACCGACCGTTCCACCGGGGTGCACGATGGTACCAGCCGGAACTTTGGAGTTGCGACCGACCATGGCGATTTTCAAATCGGAATCCAACCGTCCCCCAATTTGCGACCCTTCGCCGACATGAATACGCTTATCCAGTACCGACCGCACGACACTGCAATCATTGGAGACGGTGGTGTGGGTCAAAATGATGGATTCCTCGATTATCGATCCTGCGCGCACAGTCACGCCGGGGGACAGAACGGAGCGTATTACCCGCGCGCCGGGTTCGATGGAACAACCGTCGCAGATCAGACTGTCTTCC
>CALMGN010000038.1 GCA_937863605.1 uncultured Anaerolineaceae bacterium | reverse complement strand
TCGAGCGCGGTCTGGGTAGCATCAGCGAAGGCTGCGATCGTTTGGCGCGGGCTGGTAAGATAAGCACGGGTACGGTGGTAAGCCTCCAGGCGCTGCGCCGGGTCGGTCAACCCCTGGACGACCACCCGCAGCCCGAAACGGTCCATGATTTGCGGCCGCAAATCACCTTCCTCAGGGTTCATGGAACCAATCAACGCGAACCGGGCACGGTAGGTTGCGGAAATCGAACTGCGGCGGACGGTGTAAAGGCCGGAAGCCGCCGCATCCAAAATTGCATCCGTTATGGACCGTTCGAGCATATTGACTTCATCAACATAAAGGAGGTTGAGATCGGCGTGCGCCAGGATACCGCGCTTCAACCGCATGCGTTCGTGGACGGCTGCCCGCTCATCGATCCCGCCCACCACATCCTCAAGTTGGGCGTTCAATGGCAATTCAATCAGTTTGACACGGTCAGTGCGGGTGAGCGGCTCACCGCTGGCAAATTTTTGAGCACAATCCGGGCAAACCGCGTCTATTCCACTGGCTTCAATGTCTTCTGGCAGGCAGCCATAGAAGCAGGCGCTGCGTTCGACGGGCGGGAGCAGGTCCAGGAGGCCGCGGACAGCACTGGTTTTGCCGGTGCCGCGCGGACCGATGAGCAGTACTCCACCTATGGCCGGATTAATCAGGTTCAGTAGCAGCGCGAGTTTCATCTCGTACTGCCCAACCAACGCCAGGAAGGGGAACGGCAGCGCTTCGGCAAGGCCAAAATCTTCGGCGGGCATCTGCTCTTTAAGGGATCGACCGGAAACAATTTCGATCAATTCCCGCAGTGAGCGGATACCGGTGCTTACCAGTTCTCCATCTGTAACCGAAGGTGTAATTTTGTCATCCATGGGCAATTACGCTTTGACGTCGTTATAAGTCCAGTAGCGGTTGGCGATGAAATTCCAAACCATCACGATCAAAATGACGATCGCCAGCGCCAGATTGTGGGCTATGATGACAGGGGTGAGAGGTTTGAAAGTCCAGCGGCCAGTAAAAAACTGAGTCAGGGCTTTTTCGAGGAAGGAAAAAAGCGGGGTACGAATGAGCAGGCCGATAACGCTGACCGCCACAAACTGGGTCAACTGGCGGCCAATCGCCTTGCTGCGCGAATCCGGGTAGGTCCACAGGCGGTTCCAGGTAAAATTGCTGACTACCGCCAGGATGAAAGAGATTACACTCGCCAAAACCACATTTTCTTTAAAGAAACCAACCAAATTGGTGAGGAAATTAAAAACACCAAAATCGATGACGGCTCCAATGGCGCCAAC
>CALMGN010000037.1 GCA_937863605.1 uncultured Anaerolineaceae bacterium | reverse complement strand
CAGGAGCAGATAATAGAAAATCTGGAAATGGGTTGCCCCATCCACCATGCCGGATTCATCGATCGCGCGCGGGATTGTATCCAGGAAGCCTTTCATCAACCAGATGTTGATTCCCATCGAGCCGCCGAGATACACCAGGATCAGACCGGCATGCGTGTTCAAGCCCAATCTTGGAATGATCTCTCCGATTTGAAAGACCAGCACGTAGACCGCCACAATGGTGACCAGGGTTGGAAAGACCTGGATTAACAGAATGGCTTTAAGCAGCGTGACACGTCCGGCAAAGCGCATGCGTGAGAAGGCATAGGCGGCCATTGCCGTGATGGCAAGGCTCAGGATCGTAGAGATCGAGGCGACCTTCACGGAATTGAAAATCCACTTTTGGTAAACCAGGTCTCCAAACTTATAGGTCGGGTCGAGCCCAAACAACCTTTGGTAATTCGTGAGGCTGGGTTTGGGTGGAATTAAGGTTTGGGTGGAGAGGGATTGTGAACTGCTGAAAGAAGCAGAAATAATCCACAGGACCGGGAAGATCGCAAAGAAGATCAGGAGCAGCGCGAGCACCAATCTGGCTGAAATGCTAAAGCGCCTCTGAAATTTCTGTGACGAGCGCAGGCCTTGGTAGGTTTGGGCTATATTAGACATTTTCACTGACCTCCTCCCACATATTCGTGAAGCGGTATTGGAGTAGAGTAATCATTGCAACGATGAAGAAAACGATAATCGAGATTGCAGATGCCAGACCATATTGAACGCCGCGCCCGCTGCTTTCGAATGCGAGCTTGTACACGTAGCTGATCAAAATATCCGTATACCCGGCCTGCGTCGCGGCGCCGGCAATTGGCGGGCCCCCCTGGATGAACAGATAGATCAGGTTGAAGTTGTTGAAGTTGAAGACATAGGAAGCGATCAACAGCGGTCCCACTGCGACCAAAAGCAGCGGCAGCGTGATGCGGCGGAATCGCTGCCAGCCGGTTGCACCATCGATCATCGCCGCTTCGTACACATCCGCCGGGATGGACTGCAGCGCGCCGCTTGCGACCAGCATAAAGTAGGGATAGCCGAGCCAGAGATTGACGAGCAGGATGGCAACCTGTGCCCAGAAGGGTTCTGTCGTCCAGTGCGGCGCGACACCGATCAAATCTTTCAGAAAGCGGTTAACGACGCCAAATTCTGCGTTCAATAAGCCGCGCCACATGATGATGCTGATCAACCCCGGAATGGTATACGGAATTAGAAGAAGCGATCGGATCAATTTTTTGAACGGAAAATCCTTGTCATTGAACATGATGGCAATGGCGAGGCCCAACGCAAAGGTCGAGAGCACGCTGACGGTGGGGAAGATGAAGTTCCACGAAACGATCTGCACCAGTGGCCCGCGTAAGGCCGGGCTGGTGGCAAAATCCCTGAAATTTTTAAAGCCGATCGTGGTCCGGAAGCCCGGCTTGATGGTCCTGCCATTATTTGTTGTAAAGGTCCCCTCTCTGTTGTAATAAATATCTTCGTTGGATTGATCGATGACGGTATCGGTCGCCGGGTCATATTTGAAACGGATTTCCAATTGCGCCGCGTTGCTTGGAGAGTTGACCTGGACCGTTTTGCTCCCTTCGAGGCCAAACTTGATCGTAGGCAGCTGCTTGTCGGTCGCGGCGAATAGTCCGCTGACACGCTGGTAGCCTTCCATGGAGGCGGGGATTCCCTTTGCATCTGCCTCACCGATGCCGGGGTCGCCGGGTTTCGCCGGGACGATTTCTTCGCCCGGTTTTGCAAGGAACGTCTCTCCTTCGGGGCTTACCAGCCACAAGGCATACTCGCCTGCTGGAGATTTGAAAGCCGTCCACGAATATGTTTTGCCGGCTTCGGGGAGATACGTGGCTTTCTCAATGAGCGGAATCGCCTGCTCCTTGGTGAGAAGGTGTCCATCTCCGTAGTTCGTAAATGCCACGTAGACCGTGAAAATGATGGGATAGACGATGAACAGGAGCAGGAAGCTCAACCCCAATGCTAACCAGCGGAAAGGATGGGCCTGCGGGAGAAGAAAGATCAGGTTGAGCATGATCGTGATCACGCCAACCGTAATGGCTAGCTGCTCAAATCCCTTGACGATCGCATTTTGCAAAAACCAGATCGCCGCGACGTCGAACAGCGCAATAAGAATGAAACGGGTTAGTTTTGATAATAGA
>CALMGN010000036.1 GCA_937863605.1 uncultured Anaerolineaceae bacterium | reverse complement strand
AGGTGATACCACGAGGAACACATGAAGGTGTCCATGGTGTCGGTTTCGCGTTCAGCCGGACCGCCGCACACCGGGCAGGTGGTCAATTTCCAGGTGGGGTGCAACTTGAGCGGCGATTGGCCGGTCGGCATCCATTCGACGTCATCGGGCAGCAAAACCGGCAGCTGGTCGTCTGGCACAGATACCGCGCCGTGGGTTGGACAGTAGATGATCGGAATGGGGGCGCCCCAATAGCGCTGGCGCGAGATTAGCCAGTCGCGCAGGTGGTAATTGACGGAATATTTCCCCTTGCCGTTCTCTTCCAGCCAGCGGGTCACCTTCTTTTTTGCCTCGGTCCCAGGCGTGCCGCTGTACTCGCCGGAATGGATCATCGTACCGTAATCCGCGTGGAACAAGGTGTCGCGGTAGAATTCGCAACCACACAACATTTCCATCAGTGTGCGGTTAGCTGCCATGCCAAGGTTGATTTCCTTGCAGCGCGCCAGAATGCGCGCACCCGAATCGACCGATTCCCAATTCCAGATGCCGTTATCGAAGATGAACTGCCAGCGTCCGCCGACCACCTCGTTCCAGCTCCCGGGTTCCAGGTGAACCTGTGCAATTTTGATATAGGCGTCCGCTTTGTCAGCCGGGATCGTAACCTCAAAAGCTCCGTCCTTTTCAACGAAGGGAACCTCCGCCGCCTGCAGGGCTGCGGCAAAACCGGCACGCATCGTGCCCGCCGGCGCATATGATTTGGACATGCCGTCGGCGCGGTCAATAACCGGCAGGATTTGCAGCCCAAACTTAATCGCAAAGGCAAAGTCGCGTTCGTCATGTGCCGGAACAGCCATGATGGCACCGGTGCCGTAGGTCATCAGCACGTAATCAGAAATCCAAATTGGAATGCGTTGCCCATTGACCGGGTTAATCGCATAACCGCCGGTAAACACGCCGGTCTTTTCTTTGTCAGTGGCCTCGCGTTGAATATCCGACATGCGCTGTGCTTCCGCGACATAGCTCTCAACCTGCGCTTTTTGTTCAGTGCTGGTCAGTTTGGCAACCAGAGGATGCTCTGGCGCCAGCACCATAAAGGTAGCGCCCCACAGCGTATCCGGACGGGTGGTAAAGACTTCCAGCGTATCGCCCTGTTCAGTGGTGAAATAAACCGAAGCGCCTTCTGACCGCCCAATCCAGTTGGTTTGCAGCGTGCGAACGCGTTCAGGCCAATCTATTCCGTTGTAGTTCAGCAGCTCGTCCGCGTACTGCGTGGTTTTGAAGAACCACTGCTCCAGATTCTTTTTGATCACCGGCGTGCCGCAGCGTTCACAATGGCGGTCCTCGCCCCATACCTGCTCGCGGGCCAGGGTGGTGTTGTCATTCGGGCACCAATCCACCAGCGCAGCTTTGCGGTAAGCCAGCCCATGCTTGAAGAGTTGGGTGAAGAACCACTGCGTCCAGCGGTAATATTCCGGATCGGAGCTGACCGCCTCACGGCGCCAATCGAACATCGCGCCCAGGCTGCGGAACTGCTTGCGCATTTTATCAATGTTGCGATACGTCCACACTTTGGGGTGGATGTTGTGTTTGATGGCGGCATTTTCTGCTGGCAGACCAAAGGCATCAAAACCCATCGGGAACAGCACGTTATAACCCTGCATGCGCTTGA
>CALMGN010000035.1 GCA_937863605.1 uncultured Anaerolineaceae bacterium | reverse complement strand
CTCCCAATGCCAGATAAGTTCCAACGCCAGGATTCATTTCATTCCCGCAGGCGTTCAACAACCAGACCGGCTTTTTGGCCTGGACCAATTTCTCAAAGTGGGCGCTTGTAAAAACATGTCCGGGTGCGTAGCTCGATTTTGGCAGGCAAGGCAGGACGTAATCCAGGTCAAGGCCGTATTGCAGCCGTTCTGCTTCGGTCAAAAGGAAAAAGCGGTTATCACCGGTGGCAATGCCGCGCATGATCCGGCCGAAGGTGGATAGCGGTACTAATCCGCCCAGTTTATCCGAGGGAAACGGCTCAACGCTGACGTGCCATTTCGCGCGAGCAGAGGGCGGGGGTTGGTTAGTCTCTCCTATTGATTCCAATGGGCGTTCGTTGCCCGAAAAACCGACCGCTAAATGGGTTAAATCCTCCATTGAGTGAACGGTAATCCATTCCGGGGGATGCGCGGCAGGCGTTCGTTCCAGGCACAGGATGCAGGTGGTCGTGGTCACATCCTCAAACGGCTGGAAGCCGTCTCCAAGCAGGATGACCTTGCGCAGGATTCCCTGGTCGAGCAGCAGCTGCTTGACCGGCACGCCGTAATCAGCGTTGAGGAATTCATACGGCAGGATGAATGCCGCTCGTCCGCCCGGCGCCAGTTGCCAGACGGCTTTGATGAGAAAAAATATGTACAGATTAGCGGTCCGGCTGACAGAGATTCCGGTATGCTGATTTACCGCTGATACGAGCGAGTCTTTGTCCGGAAGCCCGCGGAACTTACGGTAGGGCGGGTTGCAAAGGATGCCGTCGAATTGATCTTCCCAGCCGGCGGTCAAAAAGCTTTCCTGGTGGAATTCTATTTGCGCATAGCCATTTTTAGTGAATAAATCGCGTGCTATCTCAGTGGTGCGGTCATCAATTTCAAACCCGACCAACCTGGATGGCGCATACGGGTTGGCTTCCAGTAAAGCCCGCAGGAAGACTCCAAGACCAAGGGCTGGGTCGAGCACCGTAGCTGGAAATTGCCTTGCGCTTACCCACTGCGCCATGAAATTGGCGATTTCGTAGGGGGTAAAAAC
Source organism: uncultured Anaerolineaceae bacterium (assembly GCA_937863605.1). Taxonomy (GTDB): domain Bacteria; phylum Chloroflexota; class Anaerolineae; order Anaerolineales; family Anaerolineaceae; genus Bellilinea. Next base: position 59,266 of record CALMGN010000035.1, on the reverse strand, counting down.
CTGTCCCAGCCGGTTGCGCTGTGACCTTGGCAGCCGGGCAGCAAAAGCTTTTTCGGGTTGGTCGGAGAAGAAAAGGGGAGATGGCATGGCTACTGCTGGGATTATAGCATCCAGCAGCATCAGGCACCTCCTGCCTGCCTTAATAAACCTCGCAGGGAGTTTCACAATGTCTTACGCCCCCTAAACTTCCCGGCATTTCTTTGCTACAATTGACCGAAACAATTTTCAAACCTCTAAAACATTATTTCCAGCAGAAGGATCATACGGTACTGATGGCAGGTGAAAAAATCCTGATCGTTGATGATGATATGGCTAACGCGCTGCTATGTCAGCGGTTGTTGAAACGCGCCGGGTTCGAGGCAAAAGCCGTCAACCATACTGCCGACGCGCTGGCTCATCTGAAATCGACGCCGTACGATTTATTGATCACTGACATCCGTATGCCGGACATGGACGGGTTTGAGTTGATGGCTCTGGCGTCCCAATCCAACCCGGACCTGGCGATTCTACTGATGACAGGTTTTGGCTCGGTGGAAAACGCAGTTCAGGCGCTGCGCTTTGGAGCCGATGGGTTGCTGCTCAAACCGCTGACCAGCGCAGGTGATTTGGTTGAAACTGTCGGGTCGGTGTTGCAGAAACGCCAGACGAAGCTAGACGCAATGCGTTTGAGTGTTCTCCACCCGCTATTCGACATCAGCGAGCACATCTTTGCCGAGACCACCCCGGATGTCTTAAGCGATCTGATCGTAAACGACATTCGCCAACAAACACAGGCCGCGATTACCGGGATATTTGTCCAGAATGCCAAAGAATCCCCCTGGAAAGTGCTGGCAGGCTCCAACCCGGACCTGTTATCTCAACCGATGGGGTCGCCTGTTATTGACCGAGCCTTGGAAAAAATCTCCATGATCGAACCCTATATTCTGTTAAATCAGAATGATCCGTTTCTTGGACCGATGGGGAAATGGCTGCGGGAAAACAATTTCCGAGATATGGTCTGCGTACCGGTAAGCCGAGCGAACAATCGCTATCTATTCTATGCAATTCGCTCGAACGACCAGCCTGAGTGGGCCAACCCAGATCTTGAGCTGATCGTCATTTTTGCCCGGCAAGCGGCAGTTGCCCTGGAGAATGCAGCGCTTTATAAAGAGCTTAAGGATTTTATCCGCCAGTTGGAAGAGTCTCAGCGCAGCCTGATTATGGCTGAAAAAATGGCGGCCTTGGGACGTTTGATGGCATCTCTGGCGCACGAACTAAATAACCCGCTGCAGGGTGTTCAAAATTGTCTTCATCTTGCTGAACGCACCGATCTGCCAGAAACCCAACGTCAGGAATTTATTGCCCTGGCGCGCAAGGAAGTGGAAAGGGTTTCTGCACTGGCGCAAACCGCGATGGAATATTACCGCCCCAAGCGTCTGGTTCGCCAGGAGGTGGAACTGCTGGCGTCATTGGAGACAGTATTGAACCTGGTGGAACCTCAATTACGGAATAACCGGATCTCGGTCGTCCGTGATTTTCCAGGCAGACCGCTCGAGATCGAAATCATCCGTGACAATATTCAACAGGTGATCCTCAATTTGTTGATCAATGCCATGGACGCAGTCACCAACCAGCCTGATCCACGCCAGATCTGGATCGAGGTGCATGAACTCGAAAATGGAATCGAAATTTGTATCGAAGACAATGGGGGCGGATTGTCTCCGGAGATAGAAGAACGGTTGTTTGAACCTTTTGTTAGCACAAAACCGTTCGGAACCGGGTTGGGGCTGTCGATTAGTTATGAATTGGTGGTCGATGTGCATGGCGGGGAGTTGAGTTTTGTTCAACCGCTGCACGAAAAAGGCGCACGGGCGCGGATTGTGCTACCGAGGAAGGATTAAAATGGTAAAAGCAAGAATATTGGTCGTAGATGATGAAGAGGTTGCCCGCTTATCGCTGCTGCGCATCTTACAACTGGAGGGCTACGAAGTCACAGCAGTGGGTGACGGCGAGACCGCCTTGCGGGAATTAAGTCGGTCTGCCTTTGACCTGATGATCCTTGACCTGAAAATGCATGGTTTGAGCGGGATCGAAGTCGTTACTCAAACTTCGGAGGCGTTTCCCAACCTGAAAGTGGTCATTTTGACGGCGTTTGGCAGCATGGACACGGCCATCCAGGCGCTGCGCTACCGGGTAAATGATTATTTGATCAAGCCAGCCTCGCCAAAAGATATTTTGAAGAGCCTGGAGAAAGCCCTTTCCGGTGAGTCGCTCCCCGGGAGTGAACACGAGGTGAGCGACGTGCGGGCTGCCAACCGGTCAGTGGCAGCAATCAGCAAACCTTACGAACAGACGGTTTTCCACGCTTCCAATGGGGTGATCATTGACTGCATGCGGCGGCGCATCACCTGGCAGGATGTTGTGATTCACTTGACGCCTACTGAAGCCAAGATCTTTGGGGTTCTGCTGGAAAATAACGCCCTGGTAGTCCGGCACCAGGAACTGGTGCAAAAAGCCTACGGTTACCGCATAGGCGCCGGTGAAGCGGCTAAAATTCTCAGGCCGATTCTTTCACGGTTGAATAGCAAGTTGGAGAAAATTCCAGTGCAGGGCGGGTGGATCCGGTCGATTCGCGGTTCAGGTTATTTGCTTGAAACCGAAAGGGCGGAGCCAAGCGGCGAACCACCGGCTGTTAAGTTTTGATGCCGCTGGCTGGCCCATGGATAAATCTGGTCACTAAAACCGCAAAACGGAAGCAGAAACGCTTCCGTTTTTTTTTATAATTTGACCCAAAGAGCGGGTGATCGGACTCGAACCGACGACATTTTGCTTGGGAAGCAAACGTTCTACCACTGAACTACACCCGCTGGCAGATTTGGATTATATGCGCGCTGAACAGGAATGTCAAGCGCGCGCTCTACGATCAGAGGTCATTAACAGGCGTGTTTCCGCTTAAAATAATATTAAGGCCGATAAATTGTGTATGGTATAATTTCTCTTCAATGAACTTTGACTGTAGCCGTAGTGCCCTCAGGGAATAGGAGTAAATATTGGCGTTCAATCCTTTCAATTGGCTGATGGGATTGTTCTCTCTGGACATCGGGATTGATTTGGGGACAGCGAACACGCTGGTCAACGTCCGGGGAAAAGGAATCGTAATCAATGAGCCGTCCTGGGTGGCAGTAGACAAACGAACTCGGCGTCCATTGGCTATTGGCCTGCAAGCGAAGGAAATGGTTGGCCGTACACCGGCCAACGTTGTTGCGATTCGGCCGCTGCGTGATGGCGTGATTTCCGAATTTGAAATCACCCAGGCGATGCTTGGGTATTTCATCGGTAAAGCGCACCAACAAACCATTGTCCCGATGCCCCGGCCGCGGGTGGTGGTGGGCATCCCCTCAGGTGCGACTGAAGTTGAGAAACGCGCCGTCTATGACGCTGCCATGTCAGCTGGTGCCCGTGAGACTTATCTTATCGAGGAACCGCGAGCAGCTGCATTAGGCGCCGGACTGCCCGTATCAGAAGTGCAGGGCAGCATGGTGGTGGATATCGGCGGCGGCACGACCGAAGTGGCGGTCATCTCGATGGGCGGGATTGTGGTTTCAAGATCCCTGCGCGTCGCCGGTGATGAACTCGACCAGGACATCATTCAGTACATCCGCAACAAGTACAACCTTTTAATTGGCGAGCGGATGGCTGAACAGGTTAAAATGCAAATCGGCTCGGCTTACCCTTTGCCCACTGAAAAAACTATGACTGTTCGCGGGCGCAACCTGATCAGCGGCTTGCCCGAATCCCTTGAAATTTCATCCGTAGAAATTCGCGAAGCCGTCTCCGGCTCCGTTCAGGTGATTGTCGATACGATCAAAGACGCGCTGGACGAAAGTCCTCCAGAAATCGTATCCGATCTAATCGAAACCGGCATTTGCCTGGCAGGCGGCGGGGCCTTGTTGGGTGGGCTGCGGGAGCGTTTGGCGGACGAACTCCGCCTGCGTGTGTGGGTCGCGGAAGATCCGATGACCTGTGTTGCCCGCGGCGCCGGCATGATCCTTGAGGACCTGGATAAGTACAACGATTTCCTGGTCGGCCTGGACCGGGGCGGAGGACGCTAGGCTGTCAGAGGTCAGTGGAATATTTCCGCTGACTATTCGGCCTGTAGGACCTTTTATCCATGAAAACAAGTGGCTCTCAGTTCTTTCGTTCAGCAACCATTGGAATTGTTGTTGTGGGCCTGGTCATCTTTGCATTGAGCGGCTATATGCAGCCGCTTTTTCGCGCTGCCATAAGCCCGTTAGTCTCGGCGCAAACCTGGCTTTCGTCCCGTTTTATGGTGGTTTATGAATTCGTTACCGTCCCGCGCGATATTGCCAGCCTGCGCTCACAGAACCAGGCGTTGAAATCCGAGGTAGCGGGATTGCAGACTCAAATTATTGAGCTCGAGCAGCAGCTGCGCGAAGCTCAGGTCTTGTATGCACTGCTTGGCTTTGCTCGCGGCAGGCCTGAAAGTCAGTACGTTGCGGCAGCGGTCATCGGCCGGGATCCCAGTCCTTTTCTACACTATGTGATTATCGATCACGGGTCTGATCACGGGTTGCGCCACGGCATGCCAGTCATTACCGACCAGGGATTAGTCGGGCGGATCGACGCGTTGACCGCCACTGCTGCCCGCGTTCAGTTGATTACCGATCCCGGCTCGACCGTCAATGTGCGGCTGCAATCTACCCGAACCGAGGCGCAAATTACTGGTTCGGTGACTGGTGAAATCGAGTTGGGCCTGGTTTCTCAGGACACGACCCTCCTGCCGGGAGAAATCGTGTTAACCTCCGGACTTGGCGGCGGTTATCCTGCTGACTTGTTGGTCGGGCAGGTGATCAGTGTCCGTTCATCCGGTACCAACTTATTCCAATCCGCCAGTATCCAGTCGGTGGTCGATTTTGGTTCCCTGCAAGCGGTGCTGGTCATCACCAACTTTCGCCCCGTGGATATTTCACCGCTTATTCCCACCAATCCGTAATCTTCATGGGATCGCTGGCAGCCTTTCCAGTATTAATCATCACCCTGATGGTGCAATTGGCTATCATCAGCCGATTACCGCTGCTGCACGGTACCGCCGATTTAATGCTGCTGGTGTTGGTGGCCTGGGCATTGCAGGAACGCGTCCGCACTGCCTGGTTATGGACGCTGCTCGGCGGGATCATGGTCACGCTGGTGTCCGGACTGCCGTTTTACATGCCCATTTTTGGGTACTTGATTGCCACCGGTATCGCCTTATTGTTGCGGCGCCAGGTATGGCAAACCCAGCTGTTGGCGATGTTCGTCACAACTTTTTCCACCACCTTGATCTATCACGGTCTGTCGCTGGCAGTTCTTCAAATTACTGGACGCGGACTGCCTATCGGCGACAGCCTTACCCTGGTCACGCTGCCAAGCGCGCTGATCAATCTTATGTTAGCATTACCGGTATATACGCTGATCACGGATCTGGCGCATTGGATATACCCGGCAGAAATTGCTTAATCGTATGAACCGACAATCACTTGAACCTAAAAATGAAATAAGCCGCGGACGGCTGCTCATCGTGTATGTTTTGATTGGTGTGGTGTTTCTGTTTTTCCTGGTGCGGCTATTTACGCTGCAAGTGGTACAGGGTGAGGATTATTTGACCCGGGCGGTGGATAATCGCACCCGGGAAATCAGCGTTACGACCACCCGTGGTCAAATTTTTGACCGCAACGGCATTGTGCTGGCTCGAAATGAGGCATCTTATAATGTGGTCGTCACGCCGGCTAATTTGCCAGGCGATGAGGGAGCGATTCAGGAAGTTTACCGGCGGCTATCCGATTTGATCGATATCCCCGTCAATTTCGGCAATACCGAAGCAGAAACCGTACGCAACTTTACTCCATGCCAGACCGATCTTGGGATCTCTCAGATTGTATATATTGGTGATTCCCTGGCTCCCTATGACCCGGTTCGGATCAAATGCAACATTGACGAAATGACTGCCCGAATCATTCAGGAACAATCTTCCGACCTTGCTGGCGTATCCATTGAGATCGAAGCCGTGCGCGAATACCCGACGGGTGAAACCACTGCGGAAGTGGTCGGATTTTTAGGTCCTATTCCGGCAATCGAACAGGATTACTGGGAAAACCTGGGTTTTGTTGCCAACCGGGATAAAGTTGGCTACGCCGGTATTGAAAATTACCTGAACGATATTTTGATCGGTAAAAACGGGTCACGCGTGGTGGAAGTGGACAACTCCGGTCAGATTCTGCGCAACCTCGAAGCACCTATTGAACCGGTGGCGGGTAACAGTATCACGTTGACGATCGACACGCGCTTGCAAGCGGCAGCAAAAGCAGCTCTGGTCAATTGGATGGAACGGAAAAGCCTTCAGTTGGGCAGACCCTACACCAGCGGGGTGGTCATTGCCATGAACCCAAAAACCGGCGAAATCCTGTCGCTGGTCTCGTACCCCAGTTATGAAAACAACCGCATGGCGCGGTTGATACCGGCTTATTACTACAATCAATTAAACGAGGATCCGCATAAACCGCTCTTTAATCACGCCATATCGGCGGAACATCCACCAGGGTCGGTGTTCAAGATGGCAGCTGCCATCGGCATTTTGAATGAAGGTGTCGTCACACCGGATCAACTCATAAATGATCCCGGGAAGATTTCGATTGAAGAGAAATTCTTTGAAAACGACCCGAATCCTAGAACCCGCGACTACGTGTGTTGGATCTTTAAATCCGGCGGATCCCATGGAGATTTGGATTTCCTTGGCGGCCTGTCACAATCCTGCGACGTCTATTTCTACAAAGTCGGCGGGGGGTATAAAGACGAGGTACCGGCAGGTTTGAACATCTGGCGTTTAGGAGAGTACGCCCGCGCTTTGGGCTACGGTCAGGTGCTTGGCATCGAATTGCCTGGTGAGCAGAATGGATTAATTCCCGATCCAAATTGGAAACGCATCACCGTTGGAGAAAACTGGTCAACCGGTGATACTTATATCTCCACCATTGGACAGGGCTATGTGTTATCCACCCCGCTGCAGGTGCTAGTGTCAGTGGCTGCCCTGGCAAATGACGGCAAATTGATGCGCCCCACGCTGGTCAAAGAGATATTGGACAGCGAAGGCAATGTGATCAAACCGTTCGAACCGGATATGCTGTGGGATATCACCAAAGATCCACTCATTCATGTTTACGACGAGAATTTCTTCCAGACGGACGAGGTCAAAGTGGTCGAGCCCTGGGTGGTTGACCTTGCCAAAGTGGGGATGCGCGAGGTGGTCGTCTCGGGAACGGCGGAAAGCATTTTCGAAGATGCTGAAATTCAAACCGCTGGAAAAACAGGCACGGCTGAATACTGCGATGACATTGCCCGCCCCTTAGGGCTTTGTGTTTCTGGCAGTTGGCCGGCACACGCCTGGTATGTTGGCTACGCTCCCTTTGACAACCCGGAAATCGCGGTAGTGGTTTTTGTTTATGACGGCGATGAAGGCGCGATTTTAGCCGCACCGGTTGCACGGCAGGTCATGGAGGCCTATTTCGAATTGAAAACCGCTGAAAAGCCTTAATGCGGGCTGGGAAATGTATACCAAATCCCTTTGCGACACAGCGGATTTGCTATAATTCTGCGGTGGTGGTTACAGGTAAGAAAGTTGAATGATCGAGTGCTTGGCAATATTTTGATGAGGACACGATGTTAAGGCGCGAAACCTGGCGGCATTTTGACTATTGGCTGTTCGGGGCAGTGCTGCTGCTCTCGGTTTTCGGCATTGTCATGATTCGCTCTGCCATTGCCGGGAATGCGGAACTGGCTACCAGCCCGCGCAATCAGACCATTTTTGTCGGGCTTGGGTTGGCCCTCATTTTAGTGCTGGCAGCCGTCAATTACCGTACCTGGGCTTCCACGACCCGTCTGCTCTACACCGGCGGGATTGTGCTGCTGATCGGTATTTACCTGATCGGCGACGCGGCCTTTGGTTCAACCCGCTGGTTTGAGGTCGGCGGCATCAATATCCAACCCTCAGAGCTTGGCAAGATCATCCTGATCATTGCGCTGGCGAATTATTTTTCCAACACCATGGACGATCCACATAATTTAATCTGGATCCTGAAGAGTTTTGGCATCACCATGGGCATGACCATCTGGGTGCTGCTCCAACCCAATTTGAGCACATCCATCGTGCTAATGGTGATCTGGTTTTCGATGCTGTGGATCAGCGGGCTAGAACTCAAGTACATCTTGATCTTCGGCGGGTTGGCGGTCGTTGTGCTAGCATTGTTCCTGTTATTGGTGGTCAACGGCGTCAAGATCCCGCTTATCGAAGGATACCAGCTGCAGCGCGTGGTCAATTTTGTCTACCGCGACCCGAATGCAACCCACGGCGAACAATACAACATCGAACAGGCGCTGATCAGTATCGGCTCCGGCGGCTGGTTTGGCGCGGGATATGGCAACGGCACCCAGGTGCAGCTGCGCTTCCTCAAGGTGCGCCACACCGACTTCATTTTCTCGGCGATGGCGGAGGAGTTCGGTTTCGTCGGTACGGCGATTGTGATGGCGCTGCTGATTTTTGTGGTCATTCGCTGTTTGTATGTGGCGCGCAAGTCGATGGACACGTTTGGGGCTTTGATCGCCTATGGAATTGCGACATTGATCTTTTTTCAAATGGCCGTTAATATTGGGGTTAATTTGAACGTGCTGCCGGTGACCGGGCTAACCTTGCCTTTTGTCAGTTATGGCGGCAGTTCTTTGTTATCGCTCGTGCTTGGCATTGGATTGGTTGAGAGCGTCGCTGCCCACAGCCAGACCCTCGATTTTTAAGGAGAATCATGGCAACATCCTCACAACCCGTCCGGGTGCGTTTTGCACCGTCACCTACCGGCCATTTACATCTTGGTGGCGCTCGAACAGCCCTGTACGACTACCTGTTGGCTCGCCAGACCGGTGGTCAATTTATCCTGCGCATCGAGGATAGCGACCGCAGACGGTTCGTCCCTGGCGCAGAAGAAGAAATTTATGCCAGCCTGCGTTGGCTGGGGATTGACTGGGATGAGGGTCCGGATGTCGGCGGGGATTATGGACCTTACCGCCAGTCCGAACGCAAAGAGATCTATCAGCAGTACGCCGACCAGTTGATCGAAAGCGGGCATGCTTTCACCTGCTTCTGCACGCCGGAACGGCTGGATCTGGTGCGCAGCGAGCAGCAAAGGCGCAAAGAGCCGCCGCATTATGACGGCACCTGCCGCAACTTAAGCGCGGACGAAGTCAAGCCACGGGTGGCAGCCGGCGAGCGGCATGTGATCCGCTTCAAAATGCCGCAAGAAGGCACTACCACCGTCACCGACCTGCTGCGCGGCGAAATCACGGTGGAAAACCGCACACTGGATGATTATATTCTAGTCAGATCCGACGGGCTGGCACTGTACCACCTGGCGGCAGCGGTTGATGACCATTTGATGAAAATTACGCACGTAATTCGCGGCTCGGAATGGCTGCCATCCCTCCCGCTGCACAGCCTGATTCACCGCACTTTCGGCTGGCAGGAACCGGTCTGGGTGCATCTCTCGGTGTTCCTCAAGCCAAGCGGCAAGGGCAAAATGAGCAAACGCGAGTCAGCTGAACTGATCCAGGACGGCCACTCGATTTTTGTCAAGGATCTGGAGAAGCTGGGGTACTTGCCCGAGGCGGTTGTCAATTGGACGGCATTGATGGGCTGGAGCTACGATGACCACACTGAAGTTTTCACTCTGCCGGACCTGGTGGAAAAATTCAGCCTGGAAAAACTAAATCCATCGCCGGCAGCCATTAATTTCACCAAGTTAGACCATTTTAACGGGCTGCACATCCGCGCACTGCCGCTGGACGAACTGGTCCAGCGTATGAAGCCGTTTTTTATCGAAAAAGGCTACCAGCCGGATGATGCCACCCTGGCGAAAATTGCGCCCATCGTGCAGGAACGCCTGCAGGGTATGGACGACGCACCTGAATTGGCGGGTTTCTTCTTCAAGCCGGATGTCCAGCCGGACGCCGCGGAGCTGGTCATCAAAGATCTGACATCCGCAGAGTCCGCCGAACTGGCGAAGAAAATCCTGGCGATTCTCGAAAGCCTGCCAGATCTGAAACCGGAAACCGCCGAGCCGCCCATGCGCGAGCTGGTGGAGCAGAGCGGGTTGAAGGCCGGTCAGGTGTTCGGTTTGATGCGCATAGCCATCACGGCGCAGCGGGTCAGCCCGCCGCTGTTCGAGAGCATGGAGATCATCGGCAAGGACAAGGTGTTGGCGCGCATGCGCCGTGCCGTAGGACTGCTCGAGGCAATGTAGGACCCGTTGTGGCTGCCCTTCGCCCGGTGGCTGAGCCCGTCGAAGCCCAGGGAGCGGACGAAGCCCAGGGTTACTCCCGCGGCGCTAAACCTTGCAATCCGTTTGAGAGGGTGGTAAAATTTCGGCTGCAAAGATGGGGGCTCGTCTAACGGCAGGACAGCAGACTCTGAATCTGTTTGTAGAGGTTCGAATCCTTTGCCCCCAGCCTAAAACGGCATATCTGGCGTAGAGAGACCTTCTTAACCCCCACGGGTACGGTTAAGGAGGTCTCTCGCATTATGGGGAAAGTCACCGTAAGCAAACAGACTCTTTTACTTTTTCAGGGGAATTTGGGGGAATACCTGCAAGGGTTCATCATCGAGAGACAAAGCCGCCGACTGGCAGCCGGGACCATCGAATATTATTCAGACGAATTGCAGAGGTTCATGGTGTTCCTGCTGCATAACTCAGATCGCGCCGGTCTCCAGACCGAGCGCGCCGATTGCCAATAGCGAAATTCTTCGCCTTTGTTCACGACCAAAGTACCTCACCCGAGGGGTGCTCTGTGAGTGCGGGCAGGATGATAAGAAATATAGATTGTGTTCCGTAGGAACGGGTCTTGACCCGTCCGCATGCTTCAATTCGGAACGGTCAAGACCGTTCCCTACGCGTGGTTCAGGTGCGCGTTGCGGTCTATGCATCCCCACCCACAGGATGCTCTGCGAGCAACCAAGCGCCGAGATTCTTCGCCTGCGGCTCAGAATGACAACCACCTCACGCCTTGTGCGGTATTTTGACAAACCTGACCAGGACCACCAGTGACACCAGCGCCAGCACCGCCGCAACCGCGAAGGTGTGCTGGTAGCTGAACCCGTCGGCGATCCAGCCACCCAGCAGGGGCGCCAATACCGCCGCCGGGGCGATGAGCGTGTTGGCGAGCCCGACATAGGTCGGCCGGTCCTGGTCAGCGCCAAAATCCAGGGTTACCACCATGCCGATAGTCCAGAACACGGAATTGGCGATTCCGGCAAAGACCATTACAGCGAAAAACCAGCCCGCGGAAGGCGCAAGCCAGGCCACAACCGCTGCAATGACCGCACAGACGGCTCCCAGGCGCAGCACCGGCAGATGACCGATCTTGTCCCCTGCCCAGCCAAATAACCCGTTGGAGGCCACCTGGACGATGAACAGGACGCTGGTCATGACGCCGGCTTCGGCAGCATCCATGCCCAACTGCCGGACCGCATAGACGGTGTAGAAAGCGGATGCCATGGTGCCAAACTGAAAAACAAAACGGCTGACGATAAACCAGCGGAAGCTGCGATCGCGCCGCAGAATTTGGCGGACATTCCCCCAGAAGGAAACTTGATCGGAAGGGAGCGGCTCGACACTGTGCGCCGGCTCGCGGGTCATCGAGATAAACACAAACGAAACCGCCATACTGCCAATGCACGCCAGAAACACCAGCGCATACCCGTCGGGGAAGCCGCGCTGGTTCAGGATCAAGCCGGCGGCAATTGCTCCGGCGCCGGCCAGCAGGTTGGCCGCACCCGATTGCGCCCCAAAAAAGGTGCCGCGGATGTTGGAGGGGATGATCTTGCCGATCATATTTTGCCAGGGGTTGGCGGTCATGCCCGCGCCAAGGCCCTGGATAATGAGAAACAGGAAGGTGAGCGCCAGCGCAGCGGGTTTGCTCAACCAGCCCATCAGCAGGGCAACAATGGCCAACCCGAGGAACGGCGTCCGTTCGATGATGGTCCAAAAAATGGTCGCCGGTTTGAATTGCTGCATGCGCGAGACGGATTTGGCGGTCAGTAATTGCGGCAGCATCCAGCCGACGTTATGCACTGCCGGGATGAGTCCGATCAGCGTGGCGGAATCGGTCAAATTGGAAACGAACAACGGGATGACGGTGGCGAAGGAGGCAAACCCGAGGCCGAATCCAAAAAACGTTCCATCCAGAACATTGACGATGAAATTATGTTTGAGGTTTTTGGTAAGTTCAGGATGGCTATTCATATGGGTATTTTGGTAAAGAAAGCCCCGGTCATCATTCCCGGGGCGAGGTCTCAATCAGAATTATTTGGGGCAGATCCCTTCCAATCTGCAGCGGGGGAAAGGCCTAGAACTCTTCTTCCTCGTCTCCCCAGTCCTCATCATCCTCTTCGGGTTCCTCTTCGAGCTCTTCCCATTCTTCTTCTTCAGGGTCATCCCAATCGTCATCGTGTTCCGCTTCAGCGATGGGGTTATAGGTCAGGCAGCCTTTATCAGGGTTGATTTCGACAAGGGCGGCGCTGCAATAGCCTTCGTCAAGAAAAGCGCAGTCGTTATAATGGCAGCGGATTTTTGGCATTGAATGCTCCTCGAAAGATTATTCGTCCCCTGGCCCCTGAATTAGCTGAATCAATGAGACGATAAACAAAATAACTAACAAAATTGCTGAAACTACACAGAATGGACAAATCGCTTTTATAACCGCAATTTCAAGGTACGTCAAGTATGCAGAATAAATTACTCCGATGAGCGACAGCATAAAATTGACGATGGGGATATTGCGCTTGAAGAAATCGTTGCGCGGCAGCAAAATCCACAGCGTCAGAATAACAGCATAGGCGATGATCCCGAGGACGGACAGGGGGATGCCAAAGACTTCGGAGTAACGGCTGGTGTTGACCGACCAGCAGTCGCCTACCCCCTGAATGCACAGGGCTTTGTTATTGGATAATTTGATAATGAGCAGGTAAACCGAATCAAGAATGCCAAGGACAGCTGCGGTGATTGCGATGGTACGCAACGATTTCATAACGCTCAGTTCCTATCCTTCCATAATAGTGTCAGCCGATAACCAGATATCAACTTCAGTACCCGCCGGGAGCGATTTTACCCCAGAGGGGATAATCAGTAAAGCGTTTGACCGGACAATGGACAGCAGGTTGCCGGAGCCTTGATGTGAGGTGATGCGCGCGGTCAGGCCGTCCGGTCCGGCCTGCACTTCGGCGCGCAGGTAACTCTCGCGCCCATCGGATACCACCAGATGCCCCAGTCGTGCCCGGCGCAAATTTCGCGGTCTATCAGGCAGGCCCAGCAGGCGTTGAATCACCGGGACGACGAAGACCATAAATCCGACAAAAGCGGAGACCGGGTTACCGGGCAACCCGATGACGGGAGTGTTGTGATAGCGGCCGTAAGCCAGCGGTTTCCCTGGCCGCATGTTGACCCGCCATAGGTCCAGCCGTCCGTTCGCCTCGATCACCTGCCGGACGTAATCATACACGCCCACGCTGACCCCGGCGGAGGTCAAAATCAGGTCAGCGCCGGCGTCGACGGCCTGGTCCAGCTTCTCCCGGATGATCTCCGGCTGGTCAACGGCGATGCCAAGCTGCAGCGGAATTGCACCCGCTTGAGCCGTCAAACCGCTGATCAGCAGGCTGTTGGATTCGTAGATCTGGCCGGGCTGCAGCGGGGTGCCTGGCTTGATCAGCTCGTCGCCGGTGGACAGGATGGCGACCCGCGGCTGGCGCTGGACAAAAACATCCGCATGCCCGAGCGAAGCCAGCAGCGCGACAGCCGATGGATGCAGCAGCTGCCCGGCACGCAGTAAAACCTCGCCTGCAGCCGTATCCTGCCCGCGCGGCCGGATGTTGGCGCCAGTTGACGGAAAACGCATTATGCGCACCGAGTCCGGCAGTTCGCGCGACTCGCGGTACGGAAAATCAGTATCTTCGACGGGAGCAACACAGTCTGCCCCCCCGGGTAGGGGAGCACCCGTCATAATGCGGGCTGCCTGCCCGGGATGTAAAGTGAGGATCGGGCGGACACCTGCCGGGATGTCGCCGATTACTTTGACAGTCACCGGCTCGGACCCGGGTTGCGCCGGGCGGTCGGCGGCGTGCAGGGCAAACCCGTCCATGCTGGAATTGTCGAAAGGCGGCAGGTCGAATTCCGCGAGGATGTCCTCCGCCAGCACACGGCCGGCTGCCTGGAAAAGATCCGCTGGTTCAGTGGAAAGCGGAGAAAAATTTGCTAATATGCGATTCAAGGCGTCTTTGACGGGCAGCAATGGGGAATCGGACATTAAAACCTCAACCTGGGTGTTGGCGGTGAGCTTCCATCACATTGGGCAGGTTCTCGATGCGGTTCAGCACCCGGCTTAACTGCGAAATGTCGCTCACTTCCAGTACCATGAGAATGGTTGCCAGATTTTGGGTCACCTTGATTTCGATATCGATCAAGTTGACGTCTTCATTGGCAATGATCAGCGAGATATCATTCATCAAACCGGCCCGGTCATAGGCCTTGATGGCCACCGAAACCGGGTATACCTGGTGCGCCTCGCCCCAGGTCACCTTGATCATCCGTTCGCGGTCTTTCATGCGCAGCATGTTCGGGCAGTCCTGGCGGTGAATAGTGGCGCCGCGTCCGCGGGTAATGTATCCCACGATCGGATCCCCCGGAGCCGGGTTGCAGCAGCGTGCCATGGTGGTGAGCAAGCCTTTCAAGCCGAGTACTGTCACACCGCCATCCCCGGTTTTGGCTTCGCGCGGCGACAGGGGGAAGAGAACCGGGTCTTTGGGCGCTGTCTCCTCGCTCACCCGGTTGACGATGCGGCCGAGACCGATGTCGCCGGTGCCGATGGCAACGTACAGGTCATCCACCAAGCGAAAATCGAAATCCTTGGCTAGAGTCTCGACGGAGAAATCGCTCACACCCAGGCGGCGCAGCTCTTTTTCGAGCATCGCCTTGCCTTGCACCAGGTTCTGGTCGCGGTCTTGACGCTTGAACCAGGCACGGATCTTGGAGCGGGCGCGCTGGGTTTTCACCAGCCCGAGCGACGGGTTGAGCCAGTCGCGGCTGGGACCGCCCTGTTTGGCAGCTAAAATTTCGACCTGGTCACCTGTTTTAAGCTCGTAATCCAATGTAACCAGCTTGCCGTTCACCTTGGCGCCGCGGCAGCGGTTGCCGATTTCGGTGTGGACGTGATAGGCAAAGTCAATGGGCGTGGAACCGGCAGGCATATCGATGATGTCGCCACGCGGGGTGAAGACATAAACCCGATCCTGGAAGACGTCGCTCTTCATCGAGTCGACGAATTCCTGGGCGTCCTCGATTTCCTGCCGCCATTCCATGATGTGCCGGAACCAGTTGATGCGCTGCTCGTACAACTCGTCGCGGTGCCCGCGTTCTTTGTAGCGCCAATGGGCGGCAATACCAAATTCCGCATTCTGGTGCATTTCCACGGTACGGATTTGAACTTCCAGCGGCTTGCCGTCATCGTAAATCACCGCGGTATGCAGGGACTGGTAAAAATTGTCTTTTGGCGCCGCAATGTAATCGTCAAATTCCTGCGGGATGGGCCGCCACGTAGTGTGGATAACGCCCAGCGCGGCGTAGCAGGAAGGGATGTCCTTGACGATGCAGCGGAATGCCCGCAGGTCGCGTACCATCTCGAAGGGTTTGCCCTTCTCGGCCATTTTTTTGTAGATGGAATAGATGTGCTTCGGGCGGCCGGAAATTTCGGCTTTGATCTCGTTACGGGCCAGCACGGCCTGCAGATTATCGATAATCTTCTGGATCATGCCTTCACGGTCCTGGCGGCGTTCGGCCAGGTTTTCAGCGATCTCGCGGTACTTGTCCGGGTTGAGGTAGCGGAACGCCAGATCCTCCAGTTCCCATTTGATTTGCCAGATACCCAAACGGTTGGCCAGAGGAGCGAAGATGTCCATGGTTTCCTGGGCAATGCGCTGGCGTTTGACCTCAGACATGTATCCCAGCGTGCGCATGTTGTGCAGCCGGTCGGCAAGTTTGATCAGAACCACCCGGATGTCGTCACCCATGGCCAAAAACACCTTGCGCAGGGTTTCATTGGCCAGGTCGCGCCGTTTCAATTTGGCCGCCATGGGCGGAAGTTCTTCGGGCGGTTCATCGGCGCTGGCAGCGTTGCCGTTATGTTGGTCACCGCGACTGACGCGCGGCAGATTGGTCAGTTTGGTAACGCCTTCGACCAGTTTGGCGACCTCTTCACCAAACTCTTTCTGGATAACGGCCGGGGTGGCGCGGGTATCTTCTACCGTGTCGTGCAGCAGCGCAGCGATAATGATGGTCGGGGTGACCTGCATTTCAGCCAGAATGCCGGCTACTGCCACGCAGTGGCTGACATACGGCTCGCCGGAAACGCGTTTTTGCCCGGCATGCATTTCATCGGCAAAGTGGTATGCCCGCATGACCATATCCCGGTCAACGACGCTGAAATTCTGGGGAAGGATTTCCATCAGATTAGCGATTTGCATACGACCTTTACCTGCATTGCTCCTGCTGACGGCCAGGATTTAGCCGTAAATTGAATAGAACAAGTATATCGCCCTTTATTCCAGATTCAAGAGCGATTGAAGCTTTTATGGTACCCGCCCCCCTTGGTTGACCAGACATTTGCCAGCTAAGCAGGCACTTCCGCGGTTTCCGCGTTTTGCAGCAACTCTGACAGAGGCAACGCATCAATGCGCGGCAGTACCAGATTGGCATGCGAGGTATTCAACCGGTTGCTGACGATGTTGGGGATAGCGACGGTGAAAATGTCGGCGCGCCGGGCGGCGGTGATGCCGTTGGGCGAATCCTCGAATACGATGGCTTCCGGCGAATTCAAGCCCAGACCAGACAGCGCAGCCAGAAACAGGTCGGGCGCCGGTTTTACCTGCGGCACATCTTCCATGCAGACGACGTAATTGAAGAAGTGGTACAGGTCAAGCCGTTTCAAGTGGCCGGCAACCCACGAACGGGGCGAACTGGAAGCAACCGCCAATTTGAGACCCATCTGCCTGGCGGTGATCAAAGTGGTAAGAATGCCTGGCAGGGGTTTAAGCCCATGAATCGCCTGATCGGTGCTGATGCGAGCGGTATTGCGCAGCATCGCTTCGTCCACGGTGTGGTTGAGCATCCCTTGCAGGTGGGCGACGGGGTTAAACCCCGCTTCGGACGAGCCAAGTCCGCCTGCCCAATTGTTGATGTCAAGTTCGACCCCGTGGTCGGTGTAAATTTGCGCCCAGGCGCTGTAAGACGGCTCTTCGGTATCGAGGATCAGGCCGTCGAAATCAAAAATCAGACCTTTAATTAAACCCATAAATTTTCCCAGGCTGCGAGGATAGGATTAATAGACGTGCTCACAGCGACCCGGAATTATACCAATTTATTGGTTCGATTTCCAATTTACCAGAATGACGGCTGAGCACCGGCGGGAAAGGGCTTAAGTGTCCGTGCGAACGAAGTGAAGCAAACTACATTGGGTGGACAGGATTGGCGTTTTGAACAATTGGCGCAGATTGCTTCAGTTACACCGTCTACTTCAACAGCTCTTGCCCGGCGAACTGGCGGTAGGGAGATAAGATGTCGAGGATTTTCGGGTCGGTCTCAAACAATTGATGGGATACGATCCGGGTGACCAGCTCACCAACCCCTGGACCGAGCATAAAGCCCTGGCCGCACATACCCACGGCATACAGGTACCCATCAATTTCTTTCGCATAGCCAATAATCGGTGCGCCATCGGGAGTCATCGGGTAGAGGCCGCGCCAGGTGCGCCGCACACGAATGTTCTTGAGCCGCGGCATCAAATCAACCATGCGTTTGGCGACCATGGGCAAGAAGCTGCTGGTTTCTTCGGTATCGAAACCCCAGATGTTGGGCGAGGGGGTGATACAGAAAATGATTTGCCCGGTTAGATGCTGGTAAAAGTAGTAATTCGAGGAACCTGGTCCTGGTTGAATGTCAACAATCATGGGCTTGAGGAAGGGCGCCACTGCTTCGGTGATGGCAGCCTCGTGTGAATCGGGGCGGACTGGAACGTTCAAACCGGCCAACTGCGCTATTTCACTGGCATATGCGCCGGCAGCGTTCACCACAACGTCGGTGCCGTATTCGCCGCGGTTCGTCTTGACCCCTACCACTTTCCCGCTGCGGACGATGATTTCCTGAACTTTTTCATTGAATCTGAACTCAGCCCCATACTCCATGGCATGGGTGTAAAAGGCGTGCACAGCTAGGAGCGGAGAGGCATTGCCGTCTTCGGGTGAAAAGGTTCCGCCGATAACCTCGGCCGGGTTCAAATCAGGCACCACCTGCAGCAGCTGCTTTTGATCGAGCCAATCGATGTTCAGGCCGAAGGATTTTTGGGTGATGAGCAGGTTCTTGAGGGTTTTCTCTTCACGTTCCCCACGGGCGACGAACACATACCCGCCTTCCGACCATTCGATATCGTCACCATAGCGCTCTTTCCAGGTGGAGAAAATTTCGATGTTGCGCAAACATAGCCGAATTTTGGCCGGGTCGGAATGGGTGGCGCGAATACCACCGATGGCGCGTTTATTAGAGGTCTGCCCGACGCTGGGAGCGCTGTCCAATACCAGCACCCGGTAGCCAGCCTGGGCCAGGTAGAATGCTGCCGGTGCGCCAATCGAGCCGGCGCCAATGACCACGACATCATAATGGGGCAGGGTTGGATTAATCATTGGCGTCATTCTCCTGTCCGTTAGCACCAGCCAAAAAGCCAAGCGGCACTTCAATGAAAACCGGCCGCTTCGAATATTCTGTAATTTCCTCGCGGGTGATGCCTTCCTCGCGGAACAGACGAAGGATCAAGCTGACGCAAGTCTTGCCACCACAGGCGCCCATGCCGGCCCGTGACACGGTCTTGATCTCGTTCATGTCCCGGTAACCGGCGCGGATGAGGGAGCGGACTTCTCCGGCCGTCACATGCTCGCAGCGGCAGACGATGGTATCGTCCTCGATGTGCGCCACGTAATGGTCGAGCGGGTGTGTGACTTTTTCATCCTGCACTTTAATCCCCGCAATCCGCTGCGCGATTTCGCGCGGAGCGTTTACCTCCACGACCAGGGTGCGGTCATTGTTCTCAATAGCGTGCACCGAAAGGACATCCACCTGCCCGAGTTCGCCGCCCTCGGTATCCAATACGCTCACGCGGTCGTTGGCCTGAATCGTCTGGCGGGTGAATTCATAAGGGATCGAGACCACTGGCAAATCCGGGTTCTCGCGGTAATTGACCAGGGTGATCGCCAGCCCGGGGCAGCCTGCCACGCACTTTTCACACACCTCGCAGCAGTAACTGTTGCCCAGAAAAGAGGGAACGTGGCGGATATCCTTGCGGTCAATGTAAATCAGCCCGTGCGAGCATAATCCGGAGCACGGGTCGCAGGGAATTTCCTGCGTGCAATGGATCACCGGGAAAACGCCGGATTCGATTTCAGGCAGTTCCTCCGAGAAGGTGTCGCCCGGCTTAGATTTCAGGATCTCACTGGTCCAATACCATTCGACCGGAATTTCCGCTTTTTCTACGCCCAGGGATCGCGCAATCTCCATGCCGCGAATTTTCCCCGAGAATATTGCGGCAGAGGCTTCAGCGATTTCTTCCGCGTCGCCGCCGACAAAGCAATTCAACCCGTACTGTTTGGCTTTGAGATAAAACTCGTTGACCGGGTCTAATCCGACGGCGATCAGGATGCTGTCGCACCCGAAAGATTTCTCGGTGCCGGCGATCGGCTTGAAATCGCTGTCAACCTGGGCGATCGTGACCGATTCAACTTTCTCGCCGCCATTGGCGCTCAAAATGGTGTGCGAGGTGTAAATTGGCACACCCATGCGCGCCAGCTTATCCTTATGAACTTTGTAGCCGCCGCATTCCGGCAGCGCTTCGACCAGCCCGACAACTTGAATACCTGCCTGGAGCGCGTGATAGCCGGCGATCAGTCCAACATTGCCACCGCCGACGATAAACAGCTTTTCAGCCGGGCGTACCAGGTCGCGGTTGACCAGGGTCTGGAAGGCGCCGGCACCATACACACCGGGCAGCGCATTGCCTTTGAAGGCCAGGAATTTTTCGCGGGCACCCGAGGCCACCAGCAGCACTTCAGGCTCGATGACCGCATAATCATGCCCTTGTTTCAAGATGCCAATTTTTTTATCGCTGAAAACGGCCAGGCAGGTGCTGTTGAGCCATATTTCGACCGTAGGGTGAGCGCGTAGATCTTTTTCCAGCCGGGTGGCGATGTCAATGCCGCGCGTGCCGGCATACACCGCTTTGGTTGAGCCGAAAAAGCGGTGGGTTTGCAGCACCAGCTTGCCGCCAAGGCGGTGTTTATCGTCCACCAGCAGCACCTGAACGTCGCGGTTACCCAATTCAATCGCCGCTGATAAGCCGGCAGGTCCGCCGCCGATGATCAATACTTGTACCTTGCGGTCAATAATGGGTTTGAACGTTGGCGCTTCTGTGACCAGTGGCAGTTCCGGCAGCCCGTCAGCGGGTTCAATGTGCTGCCCAGCCTTGACCAGTTCCATGCAGGCTTTAACCGGCATACCTTCAGCCAGCACCATGCATTGCGAGCATTGCCCGTTGGCGCAGAAAATGCCTAACGGGGAACCGTCCTTGTGATGATGTCCAAAGACCCGTTCCCCGTTGGCGAATAAGGCTGAAGCAATGGTTTCTCCAGCGAGAGCATCTAATTTTTTACCACGCCAGTAAAACTCGATCGCTTCACGATCAGGAATGGGAAGGATGGGATGTTGCCTGATACGATAATCCGACATTTTTTTCCCTTGTATGAGGTAGTGGTCATCCTGAATTGATCAGGAGCACCCAGTGGTGTTTCGAAACAACTTACTGTTTGATTAATTCGAGGGATTTGCCCAATGCGAGATTTTATGCCAGATCATTCTAACAAAAGGGCAAGTGAGTTCATACTGCAATTAAGCCAAATCTTGGTACCCCAAGTGTCATAAATATTTCCCAGCGCGAACCCCGCCCGGAGCGGTGTGGGGCCGGGTACCGGCCGTGAACGCAGCCTCAAACCGTGTTAGAATCGCGCATAGCTTTGTAAGGAACCTTGAGAGGATAGTGGAACAATGAAGAAAATCGCCGTTTTGACCAGCGGGGGAGATGCTCCCGGAATGAATGCAGCCATCCGGGCGGTTGTCCGCACCGGGATTGCCAATGGCTGGGAAGTATTCGGGGTTCGCAACGGCTATGAGGGCTTGATTGATGGGAAAATCATCCCACTTGGCGATCGCGAGGTTGGCGGTATATTGCAACGCGGCGGCACCATCCTTGGAAGCACCCGGTCCCAGGAATTTAAGTCCCGGGCCGGGCAATTGAAAGCCATCCGCAACCTGAACCAGTTCGACATTGAAGGGTTGGTCGTGATTGGCGGCAACGGCTCGCAAACCGGCGCCCATGCGCTGCACACCCTGGGTTTTCCAGTCGTCGGTGTGGCTTCCACGATCGATAATGATCTTTACGGCTCCGACATCACGATTGGCGTCGATACAGCGCTCAACATCGCCCTGGAAGCGATTGACCGCCTGAAAATCACTGCGTCATCCCACCAGCGCGCATTCTTGGTGGAAGTGATGGGCCGCAATTGCGGTTACCTGGCGATGATGGCAGCCATTGCAGGCGGCGCAGAAGAAATGGTCCTGCCTGAACTGGAAGTCGACCCGGAAGTAATTGCTGCCTCGCTGACCGAAGCTTACGAACGCGGCAAAGCCCACGCGATCATTGTTGTGGCGGAAGGCGCCCGGTATAACGCCAATAAACTGGACGAGTATTTCAAGCAGCATCGTGAGCGGTTGGGTTTTGACCTGCGCGTGACCATCCTCGGGCATGTGCAGCGCGGTGGAACCCCGCAAGCCTATGACCGCATTCTGGCTTCACGGCTGGGGGCTGGTGCGACCGATGCGCTAGCGCGAGGCGAGACCGGGGTGCTGGTTGGCATGATAAACAGCGCGGTCAAAACCACACCACTGGACGAGGTGGTTGGCAAACCTAAAAAACTGGATGAAAGTCTAATCGAACTGGCGAAGAAATTAGATTAACCACCCAAAGGGGAGGTAATTTTTTACTTCCGCCAGCGCAAGAAGCTTTCGATAAACCCGTCGATTTCGCCGTCCAATACGCCCTGTGTATTACCGACCTCAAATTCTGTCCGGTGATCTTTGACCATCTGGTAGGGGTGCAGGACGTAGGAGCGGATTTGGGAACCCCATTCGGCCTTCTGGTATTCGCCGCGAAGTTCTCCTAGCTGCTTATCCTGCTCTTCCTGCCGGATGGTGGCTAGGCGGCCGCGGAGCACCCGGAAAGCATTTTCGCGGTTTTGCATCTGCGAGCGCTCATTCTGACAGGTAACGACTATTCCGGTCGGGATATGGGTCAGACGGATAGCGGTGGCGTTTTTTTGCACATTTTGGCCGCCCGCTCCGGATGATTTGAAAATATCAATGCGCACATCATCCGGGCCAATGACAATTTCCGAGTCATCCTCGATTTCTGGCAGCACTTCGACCTGAGCGAACGAAGTGTGGCGGCGGTGGGCTGAATCAAATGGCGAGAGCCGCACCAGGCGGTGGACCCCCTTTTCCGTTCTCAGGTAACCGTAAGCATATTGCCCGGTGACCGAGATGGTGACGGTTTTGATACCGGCTTCCTCGCCCTCGGTCAGGTCGATGATGTCGGTCTCATAGCCTCTGCGCTCGGCCCAACGCAGGTACATGCGCTGGAGGATGGACGCCCAATCTTGCGAATCAGTACCGCCGGCTCCGGCGTTGATGGTCAGCAGCGCGTTGCCGCGGTCAAAAGGTCCAGATAGCAGTGTGCTCAGCTCGCGCTTGTCAAGCTCCTGTTGGATGGCGGCCGCTTCATGCTCAATTTCAGCCGTCAAAGACTCGTCTTCCAACTGCGCCAGCTCAAAGAGATCGTGGATGCGTTTTTCTAATTTTTCCCAGGACTCAATTTCGTTGCGGGTGTCTGCCAGCTTTTTCATGATCTGCTGGGCGCGCCCGGGATTGTCCCACAGATTGGGATCTTCCGAAGTCTTTTGGAGGTCGAGTAACCCTGACTTCAGTTTATCGAAGTCAAAGATGCACCATTAATTCTTTGATTCTGGCTTGTTCATCCGCCAGCCGTTCGACCATCGCTTGCATTATCCCTCCACCTTCAATATGCTAAGAACTTAATATGCCATCCACGAAGGATTCGCGGTTAAATTTTTCCAGATCTTCCGATTTCTCACCTAACCCGGCGTAGAGGATGGGAATGCCCAACTCCTTCTGAATGGCAAAAGCCATTCCCCCGCGGGCGGACGAGTCGAGTTTTGCCAGGATAACGCCGGTGACCTTGACGGCATCCTTGAAGACTCGCGCCTGCTGCAGGGCGTTCTGCCCGGTGGTCGCGTCCAGCACCAGCCAGACGGCATGCGGTGCCCCTTCCAGCGCCTTGCCGCTGACCCGGTAAACTTTTTTCAACTCTTCCATCAAATTGGTGCGGGTATGCAGCCGCCCGGCGGTATCCACCAGTACCAGGTCAACCTTGCGGGCGACGCCAGCTTGGATGGCATCGTACGCGACCGCCCCAGGATCGCCGTTGGGCTGCCCGGTGATAATCGGGATGTCCAGACGGTCAGCCCACACCTGCAACTGCTCAACCGCTGCAGCGCGGAAGGTATCCGCAGCCGCCAGAATCACCGTTTTGCCTTGTTCGCTAAACTGCCGGCCTAGTTTGGCAATGGTGGTGGTCTTGCCGGAACCGTTCACGCCAACAATTAAAATCACAGCAGGTTTGTGTGCCTTAAAATCCAGCTCTGGCGGTGCGTCAAGCCGCGCCAGCAATTCAGACCGTAGGATGCCGCTCAACTCCTGCGCGCTGGTAATACCCTCCTGCAAGACTCGCTTCTGCAGGGCGGTGACGACCTCGCCGGTCGTGGCAATCCCCAGGTCAGCCTGGAGGAGCAGCGCTTCCAGGGCTTCCCAGGTGGTTTCATCGATTTCAGTTGCGCCAAATACGGTTGCCAGGCGTCCAAAAGCGGCTTTGCTGGTGCGATTAAGCGCTTGTTTCCATTTGTTGAAGAATTCAGCCATAGCGCAGAGATTATATCATAGGGGATGGGTCAGGCTATTTTCGGCCGCCCGGGTCGCCAACTGGCCGCACCCGGCTTGAATATCGATGCCTCGGCGCATGCGAACAGTGCAGGGGATACCCACTTTTTCCACCTCGGCTTTAAAGGCTGCTGCCCGCTCGCGAGTGCTGCCCTTGCCCGCATACTTATGGGTCGGGTTGAGCGGAATGACATTGACGTGTGCGATCATGCCTCTGAGGAGGTTGCTTAATTCCCGGGCGGTCTCCACCGAGTCGTTCACATCCTGAATGAGCGCCCATTCGAAAGTCAGACGACGGCCGGTCTTTTCAATATATTCGCGGCAGGCTGATATCAGGTCGGCGATGGGGTATTTGCGGTTGATCGGCAGCATACTGGAGCGCAGCTCATCATTGGCGGCGTGCAGACTGATCGCCAGGTTAACCTGGCTTTTCTCGTCAGCAAAGCGCTTGATCACCGGTACCAGCCCGACCGTTGAAATCGTAAAGCGGCGCGCACCCAGGTTCATGCCGTCCGGATGGTTCAGGCGGTGAATAGCGCTCATGGTGGCCTCATAGTTGTGGAATGGCTCGCCCATGCCCATGAATACCACGTTCGTCACCTGTTCGCCCTCGGCGCGCAGCATACGGGCGTAATACAACACCTGTTCCACAATCTCGCCGCTGGTCAGGTGCCGTTTGAAGCCCATTTGACCGGTTGCGCAAAAAACACAGCCCATGGCACAGCCGGCCTGGGTGGAAATACACAGGGTCTTGCGGCGGTCGTAATGCATTATCACCGCTTCGATCGCGCGTCCGTCCGGTAAAAGGAACAGGGTCTTGCGGGTTTCGCGGTCAGTGGAATACAACACCTGGTCAGGGGTCAGGTTTTGAAAGACAAAGGTTTCCGCCAGCCATTCGCGCAGCGTTTTTGGCAGGTTGGTGAATTGCGCGGACTGATTCCACAACTGGTGGTAAAGTCCCTGCCAGACCTGCCTGGCCCGGTAAACAGGCTCTCCGGCAGCCGAAAATACCTGCTCCAATTCGGGGAGGTCGAGGTCAAAAATCAAACGGCGGGGGTTATCCATCATGCTGATTCCTTCCGGTGGTGCGACTATTCGATTCTACCATTGAGCAGGTTTGTAATAGCGCGATTGGGATTGGTTAAAGTCAGGGCGGAGAGATCCTTCGCTACGCTCAGGATGACCCATGAGTGCTCAGGATGACCCATAAGTGTTCAGGATGGCTAATGAGTGCTCAGGATGACCCATAAGTGTTCAGGATGGCTAATGAGTGCTCAGGATGACCCATGTGTGCCCAGGATGACTAATGAGTGCCCAGGATGACCCATGAGTGCTCAGGATGACCCATGAGTGCTCAGGATGACGAATGAGTGCCCAGGAGGACCCATGAGTGCTCAGGATGGCCTATATGTGCCGAGAATGAAGTACGATTACCCCAATAGTTCAGATAGATCGGTCGCAACCAGATCGGGCGGGGAAGCCCAGTCCGCCAGGTCGTAGCGGGAGGATACACCGGACAGCACCAGCGCAGTGCGCATGCCAGCCCGTTGACCGCCAAGAATGTCGGTCTCCAACCGGTCTCCGACTGCTAGAGTCTCCATCGGACTGGTCCCCAGGCGTTCGAGAGCGACCTGGTATAAGTAGGGGAATGGTTTCCCTATAATTGTTGGGATCACGCCTGAAGCTGCCTCGATGGCTGCCAGCATCGAACCCGAACCGGGCGCCAGACCATCGGGAGTCGGGAAAGTTTTATCCGGGTTGGTGCCGATAAACGGAGCGCCATTTCGGATCAGCCGGGTGGCAGCAGCGAGCTTCGCATAGCTGAACTGGCGGTCCATGCCAGCCACAACCGCGAGTACATCTTTTTCCGCCTGCCAGAAACCCGATTCCTGCAAGGCTTGCATCAAGCCGATCTCGCCCACCAGGAATACCGGACCGCCTTCCGGGTGCTGTCTTTTCAAGTAATGGGCTGCAGCCAGCGCCGAATTCAGGATGAATTGGGGGGCAAGCTGGGCGCCCATTCCCGCCAGTTTTTCAGCGAACTGTTCCGGGGTGCTGGTCGAGTTATTCGTTGCGCAAATGACCTTCAACCCGAGCATTTCGATGCGGGCAAATACGGCTGCCAGGTCGCCGACGGGCTGGGACCCCCGCCAAAGGACGCCGTCCATGTCAAGGACCAAGGCTCTGATTTTAGGTTGCAAGCTGCTTAGCATAGCTTCCCCACGGATTGGATGAATGAGAATGCCGGACAGCAGCGGCCATCCGGCATTTTGGGCTGATAAATCAGGCGGACTTGCCGTCCTTATTTGACAGGTTGGTGCAGTACCTGGTCCACCAGGCCGTAATTTACGGCAGCCTGGGCGTCCATGTAGAAGTCGCGCTCCGTGTCGCGCTCGATCACCTCGAGCGGCTGGCCGGTGCTGTCAGACATAATCTGGTTGAGGTTGGCTTTCAGACGCAGGATCTCTTTGGCCTGAATCTCGATGTCCGAAGCCTGACCCTGCGCACCTCCGAGCGGCTGGTGCATGTGAATGGTGGCATTGGGCAGCGCGTAGCGTTGACCTTTGGTGCCGGCGGCTAACAGAACAGTACCAAATGAGGCGGTTACGCCTACCGCGAAGGTACTAATCTTGTTAGGGATCATCCGCATGGTGTCGTAGATCGCCATTCCCGCATAGATCATTCCGCCGGGCGAGTTGATGTACATCTGGATGCCGCGTTCGGGGTCCTCGTTGCTCAGGTAGAGCAGTTGGGCTACGATCAGGTTGGCGATTTGATCATCGATGGGGGTGCCGACAAAAATGATGCGTTCTTTCAGCAGCAGCGAGTAGATGTCATAAGCACGTTCGCCGCGTCCCGTCGATTCGATCACCATCGGGATAACATTTTGAAAATTAGAAATGCTCATTCTTTTTCCTGTAAACCTTTCTGAAAAAAGGAGAAGTTCTTATTCGGTTTTTGGCTTCGCCTTGGCCCGCGGTTTTCTGGGGGCGGCCGGTTTTTTGGCCTTTGCAGTTTCACCTTCGACGGGAGTTTCACCTTCAGCAGGCTGGGCAGCATCATCGCCGTGACCGGTGGCTATCGCCTTCATCCGTTCAAGAACTTTGATATTGAATTTACGCGACAGTTCATTCATGGTCATGTCGTTGACCAGGTCAGGACTGACTTTTTCTTTGGCTTTGCGTGGTTTGGGTTGCGATTGCAACTGGGAGACAGTGGCAGTAATAGCCTCGTTGTAGTCGTCCTGTTCCAGTTTGACTTCCTCGGCACGGGCAAGCTCATCCATCACCAGCGAACGGGCAATGCGGCGGCGGGCTGCCGGGCGGACTTCGTCTTCGATATACTTTTCACGGTCCTTGTCGATCATCTTGAAGTAGGCGTCCAGTTCCATTCCCTGACGCCCAACGTCCTCTTTGACGTGTTCCATCATATGCTCGACCTCGTGGTCGAGGACCTGCGGTGGGAATTTGATGGTCGCGCCTTCGACCACCTTGTCGATCAGCGCAGTGTAATAAGCGTCGTCAGCCTCGTCCTTTTTGGTAGCTTCCAATTGGTCTTGAACCGCTTTGCGCAGATCAGCAATGTTCTCGAATTGGCCAACTGTCTGAGCGAATTCATCGTTCAATTCAGGCAGGTGCAGCGCCTTAATGCTCTGAACGTTGACCTTGAATTCAACGGTCTTGCCTTTCAGCGCCTCATCCTTCTCATCTTTAGCAAATTTATGCTTCGCGATTTTTTCGTCGCCGGCCGAGAGACCCTTCAGCGACTCGTTGAAGCCTGGGTAAGGCCAGTCGCGATTCTGAATGACGTCATTGCCGACGATAAACTGAGCGGGCCGTTCGGGGAAGATATTTTCGTCTTCGCCTTCAGCCGGTTTGGTCAACTTGCCGCTGAATTTAACGTAAACCAGATCGCCATCTTCGGCCGGGCGTTCCACGGGTTCGGCGGTAGCGTAATTGGTGCGCAGGCGTTGGATGAATTCATCCACATCCTCATCCTTGACCGCTTCCAGGTTGTAATCCAGACGGATATCTTTGTAGGCGCCTAGTTCGACGGTGGGCTCGAGCGGAATGATAAAGGAGAACTTGGGGGGATTGACGCTGACAACCTCTTCCAGCGAGCCGACTGCGCCGGGTTTGATTTGGGCTTCGTCGAGGATCTTGGGGTAATATTCGTCGATCAGATCTTCGACTGCCTGCTGTTGCAGCGCTTCTTCCCCAACGTGGCGACGGACCATGTCGTAGGGGGCTTTTCCGGGGCGAAAACCGGGAATGCGTGTCTCGCGCGAGACCTTCCGGGCAGCACGGCGCATGAAATCTTCCAATACCGCCGGTTCCAATTCAGCGATTACTTTAACCTGATGGTCTTCAAGGGGTTGGACGTCGAGTTTCAACTTGATTTTCCTTTATGTTTTATTTTTTGCATTGAGTGGGGAAGGCGGGACTTGAACCCGCACGCCTCGCGGCACGTGGTCCTAAGCCACGCTCGTCTGCCAATTCCGACACTTCCCCATCGCAATTTTCGCGCGGGAATTATACCATGCCCGGGACTTGTAGTTTTGTAAATTCTTTATTAGCGTTCTATAGGATATAATCGGCCTGTCATTTTTGGGAGATTGAAATTAATGAAGGAGACTGATCCTTGAGCTGTGTAATCAATCCCGAAAGCGCTGGCAAACAGCGCAACCAACTGACACGGGCGATCGTCCTGGCAATCCGTGAATTGATGAAACAACCTGAGCCCAATGCCCAGGCGCACGACCTGGCGTCTTTTATGACCCTGGCACTGGAAGAAATAGCCGCATCCATCGATGTTTCGGTCCAGGCCTGGGAGAAACGTGATTACTGGGTCAAGGCAGACCGCTTCCGCATGGAGTGGGAATGGACTGGAACGTTGGGGCGCAGCATGCGCAGTGCACTTAAGGCAGAAGATTGGGCGCAGATCGCCATGAATACGGCCAAAATTGCGCAGAAATTGAACAAGATTACCATCCCGGAACGCAACCGGATTGGCCAACCGTGGGTCGGAGCATACGAAAGATTTCGGAGGGGTTAATTGTCAATGCGACGGTGCGTTCTTTGCGACGAAGCAAACTGCATCGGTTGAAAGTTATGCCAGTTGATGGAAGTGGAGTGTTGTCCCATCAGCGTAGATCGCCGCTTCACGGCTCGCGATGACACAAAAAAAGACCTCCCCAATTTCGGGGAGGTCTTTGATTCTTGTGCGATTTACTTTTTCTTGAGGATGATGCGGGCATCGACCACTTTAAGGCCGGCACCGATTTCGTACACCAACACCGGGTTGGCGTCCGACTCGGCGATTTCATCCTTCAGATCGATAATCATGGTCGAGTACTGGCAAATAACCTCGGACAGGGCTTGCCGGTCGCGCGGTTCTTCACCGCGGACACCTGCCAGGATAGGGGCGCCGCGAATTTCGTCCAACATGCGGCGCGCCTGGGTATCGGCGACCGGCGCAACGCGGAAGGTGACATCCTTGAGGACTTCAACGAAGATACCGCCAAGGCCGAACATCATGGTTGGACCAAAGGTCGGGTCGTTGACCGAACCAAGGATGACCTCTGTACCCCAGGGTGCCATTTCCTGGATCGCGATACCGTGAATGTTGGCAGCAGCCTTGTATACTTTGGCATTCTTCATGATGGTTTTGAAGGCATCGCGGACACCAGCTTCGTCTTTGATGTTGACTTTCACACCGCCGGCATCCGATTTGTGCAGGATGTCGGGGGAGACGATCTTCATTACAACCGGGAAGCCAACCTTCTTAGCCAATGCGACGGCTTCATCTTCTGTTCTGGACAATTCAGTGCTGGTGACGGGCATGCCGTAGGCCGAGAAGACCTGTTTGGCTTCGATCTCGGTCAGCGAGTCGCGTCCGTCAGCGCGGGCTTTGCGGATCACCTCTCGAGCAGCTTCGGAGTCGTACGCCGCGCAAGGCTCGGTGGTCTGGAGGGACAGCGCTTTCATGCGGGAGAACTCGCGCAGAGATGCAATCGCATCCACCGCAACATCGGGAGCGCCGTACGCTGGAATACCGTTTTCAACCAGCCAGCGCATGGCAACTTCGGATTTCTCGCCGCCAACGAAGGAGACGGTAATCGGTTTATCCTTGACACCGGATTCATCGACCGATTTCTTGATCGCCTGGGCAATCTGCATCGGGTCGGTGATGGCGGTTTCGCAGTAGAGCACCACCAGCCCTTCGGTCCAGGGATGGGCAAAGGAATAGCGAACCGAATCGCCGTACCAGTCATTACCAGCCATACCCGTCAGGTCCACCGGGTTCTTGGCGGAACCAAATTCCGGCATGTGCTTCTTCAACTCGACTTGCACATCTTTCGGGGCAAATTTCAGCGGTAAACCGGAACGTTCCGCGGCATCGGTCGCCAGCACGCCAACTCCACCGCCGTTGGTAATGATGAGCAAATTGTCACCCTTCATCGGGGGTTGCAGCGACAGCGCCAGGGTGCGGTCGAACAGGTTGTCCAAATCGGTTGCCTGGATAACGCCGGCCTGCTGGAAGGCAGCGCCGTAAACTTTGGCCGCGCCGGCCAGTGACCCGGTGTGGGAAGCAGCGGCCGCGGCACCATGGGCAGAAACGCCGGCTTTCAGAGCGATGATTGGTTTGTTGGCTTTACGGGCAGCATCAATGAATGCCCGTCCGTCTTTAAAGCCTTCGATGTACAAGGTGATGCAGGAGGTGTTCGGGTCGTTGTCGAGCCATGCGACAATATCGGCGAAATCAACATCCGACATGTTACCGATGGAAATGAGTTTGTCAAAGCCGACGCGGCGGGTGTAGGTGGCGGCATCGAGCGCGATCAGCAGGGCGCCAGACTGGGAGACCAAAGAGGCTTTTCCCGGTAGGGGCAGGAATGGGGCGAACGACCCGTTGAATTTATCCGTATTGGAGAGTACGCCCACAATATTCGGTCCAAGGACACGCATGCCGTAGCCGTTCGCTTTTTTGACCAACGCCTCCTCGAGGTCGCGATTGCCAACCTCGGAATAACCCGAGGAAATCACAATCATGCCTTTGACGCCTTTGCGTCCCAACTCATCGGTCACGCTGTCCACCAGCTTCGCGGGAACCGTAATAATGGCGGCATCAACCGTACCGGGGACGTCCATGATGGAGGAATAGCACTTGATACCAAGAATATCCGTGGCGCTGGGGTTGATCGGGTAGATTGCGCCCGGGTAACCGCCGTCGATCAGGTTTTTCATCACCGAATAACCGATTTTGCCGGGGGTAGCGGATGCGCCAACCACGGCAACGGACTTTGGCGTTAGCAGGCTGTTTAAGACTTCGTTTTTCACGTTACTTCCTCCTGAATTGGGTGTTGTAGTTGTAGACATATTTCATTCTAGGAGGGAAGCCCTCCGCCAAAACAAGATATCTCAAAAATGCAGACACCGCTCGCCCGAAGGTGTCTATTTCAGGTTGCGGTGGTTATAAACGGGGAACGCTGAACTCCTCAGACATCTTGAAGGTAATGACAAGAATATTGTAAGCAATTTTGCGCGAAACAAACGTACTTTTTTCACAGTATATTCATCATCTTTTTGACGAATTGCAGGGTGACAAACTCAATCTGTGGTTTGCAGAGGAATATTTATATATTAATTGCGCATAGGTTTTAATGTAGGAGTGCCGCCAGGGTCCGAAAGCTGAGCTAAGTACCGCGCGGCTCATACACCTGCGGGTTGGCACAATAGGGGATGGGTGCGCCTTTTAATCCAGCCAGAATATTTTCAACCGACATCATCGCCATCTTCTGGCGGGTTTCTATTCCCGCCGAGGCTATGTGCGGGGCGATGACCACGTTTTCAAGCTCGAGCAGGGGGTGATTGGGCGGGATGGGTTCCGGGTCGAACACGTCGATGCCGGCAGCAGCAATTCGGCGGGTTTGCAACGCCCAGGTCAGCGCTTCGGGATCGACCACTGCGCCGCGTGCGGTGTTGACCAGCACGGCATTGGGTTTCATTTGCTCAAACGCCGACCGGTTGATCAAGTGGCGGGCTTCCGGCGAATAATACAAGTGCAGCGAGATAAAGTCGGACTGTGCCAGCAGCCGATCAAAGGTGACGAATTCCACCCCCAACTCCTCCTCAGCCTCCAGGTCGCGGGTCGCGTTGTTGTACAGGATGCGCATCGAAAAACCGCGCGCCCGGCGGGCTACCGCTTTGCCAATGCGTCCCAGGCCGATGATGCCGAGGGTTTTACCGTACACATCCAATCCGGTGAGCACATCCGGTCCCCAGGGCTGCCAAAGACCGGAGCGTACCTCGCGTTCGGCCTCGCCGACTCGCCGGGCAGCGGCCATCATCAGCGCCCAGGCAAAATCAGCGGTGGTTTCGGTAAGCACGCCCGGGGTGTGACCGACCGGGATGCCGCGCCGGGTGGCAGCCGCAACGTCGATGTTGTCATAGCCAACAGCAAGCTGGGCAATGACCTTGAGTGCGGGTGTACCCCTGGCGATGACCTCCTCATCGATTGGGTCGGTCAGCATGGTCAACAGCCCATTAACACTTCCGATTTTCTGCAGCAAGACATCTTTGGAAGGGGGGTAGGCTTCCGGCCAGACTTCGACCTCGGTTTCGGCTGCTAATTTTTCCAGGGCTTCCGGGTGGATGGCGCGGGTGATAAAAACCTGTGATTTATTCGCCATGAGGCTTCTCGAGGGCGGCTGCCATTAAATTTTGAATGCGTGCGATCATTTTTCCCGGATCGGGGAGGCTGCCCTCCAGCAACAGGGCGTTTTCGTACAGTTGTTCAATCACCAGCGGCGCTACGGTGCTCGCTGAGGGGGCCTGCGCCAGGCGCTGGATGAGCGGGTGGTGTAGATTGACTTCCAATACTTTCTTTGGAGCATCCATTTCCTGGTTGAGCAGACGGTAAACCCGTTGAATTTCCGGTTTCATCGCCCCGTCAGCATCCACCAGGCGTGCCGGCGATTCGACCAGCCGGTCCGTGGCACGGACATCGGTCACCCGGTCACCCAGAACTTCGCGAATTTGTTCCAAAACCTGGCTGCGCTGTTCGTCGCTCAAGGTCGAATCGGGCTCCGAGTTGGATTCGTCGGAAGCTGGAGCGGGAGCATCCACCTGGGCGGCATTGACCAACTCCTTGCCGTCAAATTGATCCAGTTTGAGCAAGACAAAGGAATCCAGTGGATCCGCCATCAGCAAAACGTCTGTCCCTTGCGCTTTAAAACCTTCCAGGTGCGGGCTGGAGGCGAGCAGGCGATCGTCATCGCCAAGCAGGTAGTAGATTTTGTCCTGATGGGATGGGCTGGCGGCCGTATATTCTTCCAACGAAGTCAAAACGTCTGGATTTTTAGCAGATTGGAAGCGCAGCAAGGGCGTCAGCGGAACTAATGCTTCAGGGTCAGTGGCGATGCCTTCTTTGATGTAGCGGCTGTAAACCTTCCAGAACTGAGCGTACTTTTCAGGCTGCTCTTTTCCCAGGGTATTCAGCGCATCGACCAGCTTATTGGTGATGACGCGTTTGAGCTGTGCCATGACCCGGTTGGATTGGACTGACTCACGGGCCACGTTAAGCGGCAGATCTTCCGAGTCAACCACCCCGTCCACAAAACGCAGGTAGGGCGGCAGCAGGTCTTTGGAATATTCTTGAATCAGCACCTTGCGAGCATACAGCTTGACCCCCTCATCTTTGCGCGGCGAGAAAATGCTGCGTTCCGGCGATGGCGGCACGTATAACAGCGCGTACATCTGCACCGGGGCGTCCACCGAGAGGTGAAGCTTAAGCAGCGGCTCTTGATGGTCAAGGGTGAATTGGTGATAGAAATTGGTGTAATCCTCATCCTTCAGAGCCGATGGCTGTTTGCGCCAGACTGCGCTTTGCTGGTTGACTGGCTCGAGACCGCTGCCGAGATAAATCGGGTGGGGGATGAAGTCGCTGTGTTTGCGAATGATTTCGCGCAGGCGGTCTTCCTGAGCAAATTCTTGCGCATCTTCTTTTAGGTGGATCAAGATCGTTGTTCCGCGATCGGTTTTTTCGGCCGGCTGAATGGAAAAGGTTTCTTCATCGAGTGCAATCCAGCGGGCAGCCGAGTCGTCCGGGCGGTAACTGCGGGACACTACTTCGATCGACTCAGCAGCCATGAAGGCAGAGTAAAACCCGACACCGAACTGGCCAATAATGTCGCTGATGGCGGAAGGTTGTGATGCTGCTGCCTCGATAAAGGCGCGCGCACCGGAATGGGCAATGGTTCCCAGGTTATCGGCCAATTCTTGCGCATCCATCCCGATACCGGTGTCGCGGATGGTTAAGGTCTTAGCCTCCGGGTCGCCGCTAATCCAGATGCCCGGTTCGGCATCCGCATCCACTACGTGCCGGTTCGTCAGCAGTTCGAACTGCATGCGGGTCAACGCATCAGACGC
The DNA here is from genome assembly GCA_937863605.1 of uncultured Anaerolineaceae bacterium. GTDB lineage: Bacteria > Chloroflexota > Anaerolineae > Anaerolineales > Anaerolineaceae > Bellilinea. Next base: position 24,609 of record CALMGN010000035.1, on the reverse strand, counting down.
ATTGGAGATCAGTTCACGGATGAACACTTCCCGTTCGGAATAAAGCGAGTGGATCAGGATGTTTAGAATTTGCCTGGTTTCAGTTTTAAAGGGGACTTTTTCCCAGGATTCAGTTGGATCTTTTTCAGACATAATTTCCCTCAAGATTGTTGTTTGAATTTTGATGATACCGCAAAAATGTTAATTTTCTATCAATGAAGCGGGTTGTTGCAGTGTGTGTTCGACTTTGGTGATCCATTTTATCCTGGGAACGACTGGTGCCTGGCTAAAGTCTCACAGGTCGAATGCAGCGCTTTGTGACATGATGATTGGTGACTGCGTTCAAAGCTGCTTAAGGAGCACCCTGCGGACGGGACACACTTTACGAAATTCACTCAGCTCTAACGATTAATTCCGTAATACCATTTCAGGGCAGGCTCAACGCCTGCCCTGAAAAATTGTCAGTCTGAATCAAGTCAAACGCTATTATTCCGCATACCGCTCGCGAATAGCTGGAATCAGATATTCATCAAACGAGCGGACTTGATCGTAGTCCGGCTGCCAGCCCCAGTCGCGGCGGGCGGCAGAGTCGTCCACGTCCGCCGGCCAGGTGTCTACTATCCCCTGGCGGGCCGCATGCGGCTTAAAGCCGATGACTGCACCCGGGAAAGCCTTAAGGACAATATCGTGGAACTCGAGCGCAGTCGGGCTGAAACTGGTCACATTGTAGGTCAACTGCTTTAGATTTTCCTTCGGCGCAGCTTCCAGCATTAGAAGTGACTTGATCGCATCGGGCATTACCATGAATGGCAGACGTGTGTCTGGCCGTACGAAGCAGTCATAGGGCAAGCTCTGGGCGGCATGGTGCAGCATTTCCGGTCCGTAGTCGCTGGTGCCGCCTGTCGGGACGGTCATGGCGCTGATCAGCCCGGGGAAGCGGATGCAGCGGAAGTCTATGGCAGTCGGGCCCTGGTCAGCTGCAAGTTGGCGGTAGTGGCGAGTGTAATACCGTCCGAGGTGCTCGCAGTATAACTTGTTGCAGCCGTACATGGTGGTCGGTTCCAGCCAGTTGTGTTCTTTGATTTTTCCGGCCGAATTTTTGGAAGCCAGGTCGGGCAGGCCGTAAGCGGCAATTGAACTGGGATAGAGAAATTTGACCGGCCGGCCTTGCCACTGCGATTGCTCCACTGATAGACGCAGTAAATTGAGCGTACCTTCAACGTTGACCCGGTGTGCGGTCTCCGGGTTGTACTCAGCCTTGGTCGAGAGGATGGACGCCAGATGGTACACCGCCCGGATTTCATATTCAGCCACCAGCCGGCCTAGCAGCATGGTATCCAGGATGTCTCCCTGGATGAATTTCTCAACATAAGGCCGGAGAGCCTCATCCAGTGGCTGAACATCCAGCGCGATGACGCCAAAATTACCCTGTTCACCCAGATGCGTGATGAGCCCATGGCCTATTTCACCGTTTGCGCCAGTGATCAGAACGACTTCTTTACGCATATTATTCCTCTTGAGGTGGTTTAGGTTGGAATTTGTGCGAAAATGGCTAAATTCCCATTGAAGTGCTCTCGTGAAAATTCGCCCAATCCATTTTACTGGATTCTATTTTTCAGATGGATTAAATTTTCTGCGAGTATTATCAGGTTTCGAGCAAAATAAAACAGGGTCCTGGGTTTTGACCATTGACCCTGTTTTTTTTATCGATCTATTCGGGCAATCAAGCGTTGGCGCTCTGCTTGTGGAACCAGGTCTTCCATTCCTGATTTTCCCACACCACCAGCAGCGGTGCAGCGATGAAAATGGAGGAGTAGGTACCGCTTAGCAAACCGACCAGCAGAATGACCGCGAATTCACGCAAGGTGACCCCGCCAAACAGCGCCAGCGACAGCAGCATGAACTCAACCGTCATCAACTGGGTGTTGATCGAGCGCTGCAGGGTCTGGACGATGGAGTGGTTCGCCAGCTTTTCAAAGGGAAGTTTGCGCAGGAAGCTGCTGTTTTCGCGAATGCGGTCGAACACCACGATTTTGTCCTGAGTCGAGAAGCCGATTACAGTCAGCAGGGCGGTTAGGAACATGGAGTCCATTTGCCAACCCCAAAGCACTGACCCAATTGCGGTAATGCTAAAGACAATCAGGATGTCATGGAGCATGGCGATGATTGCGCATACGCCGTAGCGGAAGGCATGCGGAATCCCACGGAACGCGTAAGTGATGTAGAGAATAACCGCTAATGCAGCGATAGCTACTGCCAGGGCAGCCCGGCTGGTAACTTGCTCGGCGATGACCGGACCGACGCTGTCGAAGCGGTTGACGGAAATTTCACTAACGCCAAAATCGGTCTGCATCCGGTCAACCAAAGCAATCTTAGTCGTGTCGTCCATGAAGGGCGAGCGGATGACCAGGATGTCACGTTCGCCAGAAATGCCAATCGCGGTTTGCACCTGGACTTCTTTAAAGCCCATGTCATTGTACAGGGCGACCACATCGCTGGTTTCAGGCAGCTGGGTGGAGGGGAATTGCAACTCGAGCATCGTCCCGCCCTTGAAATCGATCGCCAGCGGCAGGCCGTTAATCGCCAGGATGATCAATCCGGGGACGATCAATACCATGGAGAGCAGGAAGTAATAGTAGCGTTTACCAAGAATATTAATCATGATGCATTCCTTTATAGCCCGAACAAACCGGGGCGTTGTTCAGGATCTTTGAACAAATCAACTACCAGTCCGAGCAGCGTGCGGGTTACGGTGAATGCGGTCATAAGACTGACGCCCACGCCAAAAGCCAGGGTGAGCGCAAAGCCTTTAACGAAGCTGGCGCCGAAGGTTGACCCGAACCAGAACAAGATCGCTGCAGTAATCAACGCGGCGATGTTCGAATCACGAATGGATGGCCAGGCGCGCCGCCAGGCGAGGTCAATAGCCTGCCGCATGGTGCGGCCGTTGCGCAGTTCTTCTTTTAAGCGTTCGAATATCAGGATGTTGGCATCCAGCGCCGAGCCGGTACTGAGGAGGAAGCCGGCGATGCCGGGCAGGGTTAAAGTGACCGGGACAAGCTTGAAGATGGCAAAGGTGAATAAGGCATAGAAAATCAAAGCCAGGTCAGCGACGACGCCCGGAACGCGGTAGTAGATCGCCATGAACAGCATGACAATTCCGAACCCGATGATGCCGGCTAACAGCGACTTATCCAGTGAGTCCTGGCCAAGCGTCGGGCCAATCACACGGATTTGCTCGATTTCCAGGGGGATCGGCAGTGAACCGTAGCGCAGCTGAACCGCCAAAGAATTAGCAGATTCGTTGGTGAAGGAACCAATAATTTCAGCTTGACCGTCGGGGATCGGATTATTTACCGATGGTGAGGAAATAACGGTCTTATCCAGCACGATTCCCAGAATTTTGCCGACGTTACTGGTTGTCCACTCTTTGAGAATACCAGCGCCTTCGGTGTTGAACTCGAGAGCGACCGTATATTCATTGAGTTGGCCGCGCACCACACTGACCGACTTGAGATTAGCCCCGGTTAAAACGGTATGGTAGCGGGTAGCAGATGTGGTCTCAGTCGGTGTTGCTTCCGGAGTAGTTTCAGCAGTGGCTGTTGCTTCGGTGGTAGGTGTGACCTCGACCGTTGGGGTCGCTTCAGTGCCGGCGGGGGCGGTTAAACCGAAATCGGTTTCAACCACGGTACCTTCCGGTACACGGATATCTCCAAAATCAACAAACTCGAGTTGACCGGTCTGTTTGATTTTTCCGATAACGTCTTCTGCATTCGATGCGCCAGGGTATTCGCCGACGATGATGCGTTCACCAGCAGTCTGGTAAACGACTTCGTCCACCCCCAGGGCGTTTGACCGGTTCTCAAGAATTTGAGCGGCATCCTGGAGATTTTGCTGGGTGACAGCAATTTCTGAGGGGACGCTCAGGATCACCTGCATGCCCCCGCGCAGGTCCAACCCCAAAACAGTTTCGAGGCTGCGTTCAAAGGATCCTATTTTAATTCCAGGGTTTGAGGGAAGGTCAATCCAGATCGAGATTGCAAGCAGAAGGAGGATGATAATCAGGCTTACATAACGACGATTCATGCAGTCAATGCCTCCGGTTCATACAAATGCCAGCTGTTTGCTGGCTTAACGTGCCGATTATACTCTCAATAAATCGATCAGGGGAGGGGTGAAATTCCAAGCAACTTTACCTGAACCCAGGATGTTCCAAACCCGGGTATTTGCTTGACATAAATGGGGCACACTCGGTATAATTTGACGGCTTTTCTAAAGAATGAAATTATGCCAGTGTACTGGCGAAAGTGACAGGAGTTACCATTATGACCCCACATCCAAAACGGAAACATTCGAAAGGCCGCCGCGATCGCCGGCGTGCACACGACGCCCTGGGCGTCACCAACCTGGTGCAATGCAGCAATTGCGGTGAAATGCGGCTTTCGCATACTGTTTGCCCCAAATGCGGCTACTATCAGGGGCGCGAAATTGTAGCGATGGGTAAAGAAGAAAAGAAGTCGTAATTTTTTTGATTTATTCAAAAAAACATGAAAACCCCCGAAAATTTTCGGGGGTTTTCATGTTGCTATCCGATAACGGAAGTGCGACGGGTTGGTTCCGCCCTCCCGGATTTAAGCCGAATCCTGTTTCGGTTTAGCCGGCGGTTTCATGAAATCCTTGAAGTGGTAGAGCATGCGGGTTGGCAGCATCCCTTTAATCGTGATGTAGGTCTCCGCCGGATGCGTGGATTCAACCTTGCCCTGCTCGTGAAACATTGAAACCAGGTACCCTTCCCGATAAGGGACATGCACTGTGACCTGGGTGTAGTTCTCGAAAAGCTGGCCTTCGATCAACCGCAGTAAATTTTCGGCGCCCTGACCAGTGAGCGCGGAGATGGCGATGGTAGGGGTCCGATTCGAAAGCGATGCGCTGATGGTCTCAGGGCTCGCCAGCCGGTCGATTTTGTTGAGTGCGGTCACCATAGGGATATCCTGCGCCCCGATGTCGACCAGCGTCTCCTGTACCGACTGCCACTGCTCCAGCGCGTTCGGGTGGGTGACGTCCACCACGTGCAACAGCAAGTCTGCTTCGTTGATTTCTTCCAGCGTGGCGCGAAAGGCAGCCACGAGCAAGGTTGGCAGCTTTTGGATAAAGCCGACCGTGTCGGTGAACAGCGCAGTATGCCCGGCTGGCAGTTCAACACGGCGGGTGGTGGGATCGAGGGTGGCGAACAGCTGGTTGGCGACAAAAACATCCGAGCGCGATAGCTTGTTGAGCAGGGTGGATTTTCCGGCATTGGTATAGCCCACCAGCGCCACCGTCGGCACGTTCGAGCGCCGCCGCTGCTCGCGGTAGCGGTGCCGGTGAGCGCGCACTTTTTCCAATTCTTCCTTCAGGTGGGTGATCCGCTTGTGAATCTCTCGGCGGTCCACTTCCAACTGGGTTTCGCCTGGACCGCGTAAGCCAACCCCGCCGGTGGAACCGGTGCGCCCGCCGCCGCCGCCCGCCTGGCGCGCCAGATGTGTCCATGCGCGGGTCAGACGCGGCAACCGGTACTCGTAGTACGCCAACTCAACCTGCAGGATGCCTTCGCGAGTGTCTGCGTGCCGGGCAAAAATGTCCAGTATCAACGCGGTGCGGTCAAGGATGCGCACCTGTTCGCCGAATTTCTCTTCCAGTTCGCGCTGGTGGCGCGGCGAGAGCTCGGAATCAAAGATGATCAGGTCAGCCAGTGTCTCTTCGGCCAGGATTTTGAGTTCTTCCACCTTTCCCGAGCCGATGAAGGTCTCAGGGTGGGGTCTATCCAGCTTCTGAGAAGTTTCGCCGACGATTTCAAGGTCAGCGGTTTCTGCCAGCAGCGCCAGTTCTGCCAGTGAGTCTTCCAGCGGCAAGAGAGAAGGTTCTCCGCGCAGTTCCACGCCCACCAGAAAGGCACGCTCGCGCGGCGGGGTGGTTGATTTAGTCGATTTCTTAGCCATGGTGTTCGAATTCCCGTGTAAAAATCCTATGTCATTTGTGAAACGAGTCCCTCGTTAATCCGGGAGGTTGTCAGCCGGGTTCCTTTGCGATCAGCGGGTAGTGATCCACTGGTAGAGGGTATCGCCGACAATATTCAGACTCTCGGCGGAGACTTTATCAAGCGTGTCCTGGGTTGTGTGCCAGTACCTGTAGTCAAAATCGATCAAGTCCACCGCACGAATGCCGCGCCGCAGGAAGGGGGTATGGTCATCGAGCATCGCAAATTTATATTCCGGGATGAAGGATTTCGCATAGCCGAGTTCTGCGGCCGTATTCCAGATTTCACGGGTTAAATCACCATCGGAATTTCGCTCCATATAAATATTCAAATCGGCATCGCCGATCATGTCAAGAATGATAACCGCTTCGGGCAAATTTGTCTCTGGCAGGCTTTCTGCCAGGGCAGTGGAGCCGAGAATCCAGTCCCAGCCGGGCAGGTTACCCTGATCTTCTACATCGAAGAATGCCAACCAAATTTCCTGGTTCAAGTCTGCTGGCAGGCTGCGCGCCAGTTCGAGCAGTACCGCTATGCCGGACGCACCGTCATTTGCGGCTGGTACCGGCGCCGAATGGTTGGCGGGGTCGGGATCCTGGTCAGCTGCCAGCCGGGAATCATAATGTGCTCCCAAAATCAGCCAAGAACCACTGCCGCGTTTGGCAATCACGTTTTTGACCGGATGCCCACCGTATTCCATTTCCTGCAGCTCTACGCTCCAACCAGCCTTCCTCAGCTCGGTTTGAAAGTATTCGATGGCGGCCTGGTGCGCCGGACTGCCCGGTGTTCGCGGACCCAGATCAACCTGGGCTTTAACATCGGCGTAAGCACGGTCACCGTTAAAACCGGCGGATGTAACCGCCTGGTTGTTTTTAGTCAACCATATAATGCTGACGATGAGGATGACAGCGACTACAGCTGCGAGGATGGTGCGTGAAGTTCGCTTCATAGGTTACCTGTCTGGTCAAAATTTTACCATGAAGCCTGGTAAATTAACCTGGCATATAACTTGCATCTAATCGGCTAATCTTGTATACTGCCACTAGAAAATAGGGATATGCCATGTTTCAACTCCAGCGCACCCAAATCCGACCGGTAACCACAGCCCACCTGGCGCAGACTATGACCCTGCTCAACCAGACAGTGGATGAGCTGTACGAGCAAATTCAAAAAGAATTAACGAATCCGGCATTGGAGTTGGTGGAGGAGCACCGCTGTCCGAGCTGCCACCGCGTGCTGCCAAACGGGGGAATGTGTCCGGTATGCAGCCGGCCGAGCTCACAGCCAGGTGACGAACCGGTTGTGTTCGTTTCACCGCGCGAAGATTTCTATCCATCCGGCGCCGGAAGCGCAGAAAATTTCCCCGATGAACCGCTTTCGCCAGTTGTCGAAGATCTGCCGACCTATGTTTTGCGTCAAATCGCGATGGACATGGAATTGAATGACCGCAAAATCGCAGCTTACCTGTTGACCCACCTGGACGAGGACGGCTTTATGACTGTCCCGCTGACCGATGTGGCGCGCTATTTTCATGTCCTACCATCGCAGGTTGAACACATTCAAAAAATTATCCAGCGGGCTGACCCATTGGGGGTTGGCTCGTACACACCGCAGGAAGCTTTGCTGGTGCAGTTGGATGTGCTAAGCGAATCGCGCTATGTCCCGGCGATGGCTGGCGCCATTGTCCGTCAGGGCATGGACCAGCTCAGCCGCCATCAGTACCCTGAATTGGCCCGAATGTTGAAAACCACCCTGGCACAAATTCAAGAGGCGGTTAAGTTCATCAGTGAAAACCTGAACCCCTTCCCAGGCCGCGCGCATTGGGGTGACGTCCGGCAGCCGTCCTCCAGCGGCGGACAAACCTACTATTATCCCGACATCATCATCAGTTATTTAAATGACATCCCCGACAATCCCCTGGTGGTCGAGATCATCATGCCGATTCGCGGGACGCTACGCATCAATCAGCTCTTCCGCCAGGCTACCCGCCAGGCGAGCGAAGAAGCTAAAGAAGGCATGAAGTCCGAACTGGACCGGGCGGCGTTATTTGTCAAATGCCTTCAGCAGCGCAACCACACCATGCAGCGTTTGATGCACAATGTAGTGGTTTTTCAGCGTGATTATGTTACGCGTGGCGACCGCTATATCAAACCGCTCACCAGGGCGAAGTTATCGGTAGAATTAGAAGTACACGAGAGCACAATTTCGCGCGCAGTTTCAAATAAAACGGTACAATTACCCAATAAGCGCATCATTCCATTGGCCTCCTTCTTTGACCGGAGTTTGAATGTGCGGACTGCGCTGCGCGAGCTGATTGAGGTTGAACGCAACCCATTAAGTGATTCTCAATTGGCTGTGATGTTGTCCACGCAAGGTTACGACGTCGCTCGCCGCACAGTTGCCAAGTACCGGGCCATGGAAGGAATTTTACCGGCGCATCTTCGCCGAGTCTCACTTTCTGGCTAATCCCATTCCATGAGAGAAAAATCTTCATCTCCTTTCCAGGCCTTATGGGGCAAACCAGCACAAAAAATTGACCCGGGGCACCTGGCTCGGATGCTATTGGATTTGGTAGATGACCCTGCGCTGCTGTACGACGCCGCCCAGGGTCGCTTTTTACATGCCAACAGCCCCTTCCTGGTATTGACTGCCTACTCGGCTGCAGAAGTGGCTAACACTCCCGATGTAGCCCTGTTCGAAAATTTTGATCCTACTGCGCTCGATACCGGGGAAGCTATCCAATTGTCCCTGAAATTACGCAACCGGCCGACCCTGCCGGTGGTTGTGCGTTTCACCCAGGTCGAGGCTGCCAGTCAATGGTACGTGCTGCGCATTACCCCGCTGGTGGAGCATCAAACCAACACCCGCGAGTGGCAGGAAAAGATCATCCATATCCTTAAAACCCTGCCCGGAATCGCGCGCGGACAGGAGCTCGATCAAGCTTTGAGCCAGATGATCGCCATCCCAGGCGAGCTATTCGATACCAATCTGGTATGCATCTATCACGCACAAAATGACGCCCCTGAGCTGAGCAAAGTCAAGACCGAGGAACGGATTGCCTTTTTTCCTGAAACCTTGCCTGCCAGCGACCTGATCCGCCTGGCGGGTTCCAACGTCTGGGTGCCAGGCAAACGGGTGGTCACCGAATTGCACCGCTCGGCGCGGATTGGCGGATTGTTTTACGTGGCGTCGGTAGCTCTGGGTGACCCGAGAGCTGCCATCGGCCTACTGGTGGTTGGCGGCATCGATTCGCAGCCCCCACCGCTGCTGGTGGCATTGATGGAGCTGCTTGGGTCTTACATCAGCATGGCTTACGAGCAATCCATCCGGAGCGAAAATTTATCGATAGAGATCCATGAAAGCTCCCGGAAAACCACCGCACGTGAGGTCATGTATGAATACGTCCAGGATGGCATTCTGGTCTTGAACCCGGATTTGACCATCGCTGCGATTAACCCGGCGGGGGAACTGATCCTGGGATACACCGACCATGAAGTCACCGGACAACCGGTCGAAAATATCCTCATCAGCCCGGACCGCATTGCAGCAGTTTTAGCCAGTGCCGCTGAAGGGATTTCCACCCCAAACCTGGAGAGCATTACCCTGCATCACCGTGACGGGCAGACCTTCCCGGCAGATGTAAACGTGCTGTCCTACGAATCTGACGGGCGCATAGCCGGGGTGGTGGTCATTTTCCGCGATATTAGCGAACATGAACAAATTCGCACCCAGACTCGTCAACTGGAGCAGCGCGCACTGCTGGGTGAATTCATGGGCGTATTCGCGCATGAGGTGCTTAACCCGATCAATAGTATTTCCACCGGCGCCCAGGTGCTAGCGCGCCGACTGGGTCCGGATCACCCCAGCATTGACCTGATCAACCGCATGGAGAATGATTGCCAGCGCCTGCATCACCAGATGGAAGTGCTTAAGAGCTACGCCAAACCGTACGAGCCCTTCCAGGAACCGGTGGAAATGGGCAATCTGATCATGCGCATCATTGAACGTTGGCGTCCGCGCATGTCGCGGGTAAACGTGTCACCGGTCTACCAGGTGCCGGATGGCTTGCCGAAGGTAATGGGAGATTGGCGAGCCCTGGAGCAGGTGTTTACCAACCTGGTGAGCAACGCCACCGACGCAATGAGCCAAAATGGCGGTATACTCTCGGTGAGACTTGGTGTGACTACGGATGGCGCCAATCGGAAGCAGGTTGAAATTGCGGTTTCAGATAACGGGCCCGGCATTCCCGATGAAATTCGGGGGAGAATTTTTGAGCCGTTTGTCACCACCAAATCGACCGGTACAGGTCTTGGATTGGCGATTACCAAGCGTATTGTCACCGCCCACCGCGGGGTTATTTCGGTCAACACTTTCCCAGGCGGTACCGTTTTCACTGTAACCCTACCTACCATTGAGGACAAAGCCTGATGTCGATTACCGTTTTAGTCGTCGATGACGAAGACAATGCCCGTGCGAATATTGCTGATTATTTAACCCCGCTCAACTATGAAGTGCTGGGCGCCGCCACTCTGGCAGAGGCACGGAAGTTTTTACAACGGGGTGACGGCGATGTCGTCGTACTGGATGTGTCTTTGCCTGACGGTTACGGTCCCAGCTTGCTCTATGAAACCGCCAATATGCCGACGCGTCCACCGATTATCATCATCACCGCGCACGGCGACATTGAAATGGCGGTCGATGCGATGAAAAATGGGGCGCATGATTTTCTCTCCAAGCCGTTCAAATTAGATCAACTGGAGACCTCCATTCAGCGCGCCTTTGAAACTGTCCGCATGCGGCGTGAGCTGGCGCATTTCCGCGAGACGCAGAAGAGCAACCTCGAATTTGTCCCGGGGCATAACCCGGAGGTGACGCGGATGCTGGAATTTGCTCAGCGGGCTGGTGTAATGCAGGTCTCGGTGCTGATCACAGGCGAGACCGGGGTCGGCAAAGATATTCTGGCACAATACATCCATGCCAGCGGACCGCGTGCAAATAAACCCTATATCGCCATCAATTGCGCTGCCATTCAGAGCACGGTATTGGAATCGGAATTATTTGGCTATGAGGCTGGAGCGTTCACCAGCGCAGAGAAACGCAAGCACGGCTTGATGGAGGTGGCAGATGGCGGCGTGCTTTTCCTGGATGAAATTTCGTCCATGCCATTGGATATGCAAGCCAAACTGCTGCGCGTGATTGAAGAGAGCGCTTTCCGGCGGGTGGGCGGCACTACCTTGATTAAGGTCGATGTCCAACTGCTGGCAGCCAGCAACCGTAACCTGAAGGATATGATCGCTTCAGAGCAGTTCCGCTCAGACCTCTATTACCGCCTGAAAGTGGTGGATCTGCATCTGCCGCCGCTACGCGAACGAAAAGATGATATTCCGGAATTGGTTGGGTTTTTCCTACGCCGGCGCAATGTCAGGATGGGGCAGAATGTTGAAAATGTAACCCCGCGCGCCATGGAAGCCTTGATGAAATACAATTGGCCAGGCAATATCCGCGAACTAAGTCACGCCATTGAACATGCGATCCTGTTCAGCGACGGCCAAACGATCGACCTGCCCGATTTGCCATCCGATATCGCCCATAAAAATTAGGCAGAATAAATAATCTGGCACGTTACTTGCATCATTCCCATCTGACAGAGTATAGGAGGATGGGAATGAACTTTTTAGAATTGACTTCAACTGAGTTTTTCCTGATTTTGGCAGGGATTGCATTGATTATCGGCGTCCTTTTGATCATTATCGGGGTAATCGTCCTGATCTCGCGGGTGCTGGGCGGCGATATACGCAAAATTGCCGAGCAAACAGCCACGCTGGCTCAAAAAGGGATCGCGGAAGAGGTTGCCGGACTGGTTGGCAATGCGTCAACGCTGGTTGAATCGTTGAACGGATTGATTAAATCAGCCGCTGGCATTGGCGTCTTCCTGATCATCATCGGATTGCTGCTGCTGGCGGCCTCGTACGGTCTGGCACTTCAGCTCCGATAGCCAGTGCGTTTTTGACGTTTGTTTCCTCCCATTAGAGAACAGGAGCGATGATGCAACCTGCGGAAATATTGATTGGGCTCAGGCGGGTCTTGTCTCCAGCGGATGCGCCGTATGTGCTGGCTGCTTTATCGGAAGATGCGTTGGTGTGGAATTCTCTCCAACAGCCAGAATTTTTGCATTCAGTGTTATCGGATGAAAGTGTCATCCCGACATCCTGGAGCCCGGCCAGCCTGGCTTTACGGCCGCTTGGCAACCGGGTCAGTTTTGCGGATTTAACCGCGGAACATATCCCGGGAATCGAAGTTACGCTGCGTAAGCAAGCGTTAGAGTTATTGGAAAATACACTGCGCAATGGTCAACCGCCGGCCAGCCTGGCCCAGGCTGGCTTGCTGGCGTTAGCGATGCGCGAACGCCGCCGCAAAACGCAGTCCTGGCGTGGATTTTTGGGCGAGCTGCTCTCGGTGCAAACCATAACCGCAACCAGCCTGGTTGAATTGTGGCAAACCCCGCTGGCTTGCCTGTACGGCATGATTCCGGACAAATGGGATTTCCTGGAATCGCTGCTGCCACAAGATTTCATGCACCCGGCCATTGATTGGATTTCACATATTATTTTGAGCAACCCGCTGGAGACCCAGACCCAGGTCAAGATGTTCCATGATCTTATGAGTCAGCTGGTGGTCGAATACCAGGTGGAATGGCTGCGCTATCTGTCCGGCAAAGGCCGCTTTGCGCTGGCTTCGGGAATTGCAGATCAACTGCTGGTCACCGGACGAGACTTTTTCGCGGGACTGGAGGAACCTTTCCAGCCTGACCATGCTGAGTGGGTAACCGCGTCGCGCAAGATGCTGGACAATCAACTGGCAGCCACCCTGTACCAGATCGCTGGCCGGCCGCTTCAAGCAGGTATCTACCTGGATAAGACCCGTAAGCTGCTGCAGCACTGGCTAGCCGGTGCGACCTTGCAAATGGCAACCGTCCTAGACGGCGAAGGCAAGGCCAATGACGCGTTTTATCAGGAATGCGCTAACTTGATGGCGCAGATGCCGGTATCAACTCAACTGCAAAATGAAGCCATGTTCGCAGTTGGCAACGGAATCATTAACGGAAGCCTGGCTGGCTTGCCAAATAACAGTGAAACCATCGCCGCCCGCTTGAGCAAACATGCTCCGAAATCTGCCTCCAGTGATACCCGGGAAGGTCAGGACGTTGCCCGTAACGCGGTTAACACCTGGTTGGATGAAATCGATCGGAATCCGGTCGAGTTAAAAGGTCAATTTATTTACGACTGGGATCCCAGCGGCTTGCTCGCATCGCTGACCAGTCAGGGGCTGCACGCTGAGGCAATTCAGGCGGCGGAGCGATTCCTTGCGGGTCGCCCGGAAGATGTCAAGCTGCTCGACTGGCTGGCTGAAGCAAGCCATGGGTTGGGCGACGATGAAAAATCAGTCAATTACCGATTACGCGCCATCCTGTTGCAGCCTGACGAACCCGAGCACCTGCGCAAGCTGGCCGAGGTCTGGGAAGACCGTGAAGATTGGAATTCTGCTCTCGAAGAACGCCGTAAGGTTGTCAAAATGGGGCAATCTCCGGTAATCGATGACGAACTGGCTCTGGCTGCGACCGCGATTAGCGCCCAGGAATTTATCGAAGTTTACGCTATTTGCGAGAAAATTTTAGCGGAAAACCCCGACCACGGCATGGCTTTCACTCTGATGGGGAAAGCAGCCCTGGCGCAGGGCGACCTGAACACAGCAATTGCCCATTTGTCAAAAGCCATCGGGCTCATCCCGGAAGAATATATGCCCTGGTTTGAGCTGGCAGAAGCCTACCGCCGCAAGGGCGACAACCAGCAGATGCTGGAAACGCTGCGGGCAGCGGTGTTGACCGCCCCGGATTCAGCCGAACTGCATTACGCCCTTGGCAAAGCGTACCTTGACAACAATCAAATGTCCGAAGCGCTGCCATTCTTGCGGCAGTCTGCCCGGCTTGCTCCGGAATCGGTTCAAATTGCGCTGGCACTGGCAGAGGCGCTAATTACGCTAGGCTACAAGCAGGAAGCCCTGGTAGTGGTTGAAAAGGCGCGTGGTAGATGGCGCGTGCACGATGAACTGGCTTTTCTGCATGCGAAATTGCTGCTTAAAGAAGGCGTTATCGAGGATGGGTTGTCCATTCTTGAGATCGCGTTGCAGTCGGAAAATCCACAAGCCGAGTGGTATGTGTTGTACGCCCAGTCGCTGATTGGCGACACGACAGCCTACCTGGCAGGCGAGCAGCTGGTTGTTGATCTCAACAAGATGACCAAAGCCTTCCATGCCTTACAAAAGGCAGTTGCTTTGCAGCCGCAATATTTCGAAGCGCGTCTGTTGACCGCTGAGGTTCTGCTGCTGCGCGGCGAGAACGAACCTGCGTTTGGAGCGTACAGCCAGTTAATGGAGCTGCCTGAGGCTGTTCAAGAAGAATGGTACTGGCGCATGCAAGCTGGCCTGGGCCGATCTGCCTTAAACCTGGGCCAAGTCGAGACTGCGTTGGCTTCGCTGCAAAACGCGGTGACCGCCAATCCCGAATCGATCGGGTTAAACCGGTTGTTAGCGGATGCATTTGCAGAAGGCAACCTGGCTGAAGCCGCCGCGGCTGCCGCCGAACAGACACTGGCATTAGCGCCGGATGACGTCAGCAACCTGACCTGGTACGCCAATCTGATGGTTCGTATCCACCAGTTGGACAAAGCCATTCAAGGACTGAAAGCTGCCGTCGAGGTCCAGCCTGATGCGGTAGAGTTACGCCTTTCGCTTGCTGAAGCGCTGTTGGCCAACGACAATCCGGAAGCCAGCCGTATGGAACTGTCCAATGTGGTTGACAATACGTCTGTGACTGTGGCCCAGCTACGGAAGGCAGCGCACATCTTCCTGCAGATGGAAGATACAACCAGCGCCCTTTCGACCCTAGAGAAGGCTGTCGAGGTGAGTGGCGAGCCGGAAGCGACACTCCTGTTCGAACTGGCGGTCCTGAATAAAAACGACAACAAGTATGACCAATCCTTGGATTTGACTCAACGCGCCATCCGCGCCAACCCCACTGAGGCAGTCTACTACACCTTCCAATCCGATCTGCAGGATAAGCTAAACCGGACCCAGGCCGCGCTGACCTCCCTCGAGCATGCTCTCCAACTCAGCGAGAGCGCCAAGACGTCCGGCAGCCAGCCGGTAGTGAAAACTGCCCATAGTCTGGCACCATTTGCCATCGCGTCCTCACCGGTCGATATTCATCAGCGTTTCACGCGCCTGCTGCAAAAAGTGGACAACCTCAGCGAAGCACTGGCGCATGCTGAAAAAGCCATTGAACTTGAACCAGGGAACGCTGAATACCGGTTCGCTGGAGCTGATCTGGCTGCCAAGCTATTACAGGACGACCGAGCACTCGCTCTGGCGGCGGTTGATTATGAACCAACTGAAATTAATGAGAACAATCCCTGGATGGGAGGCTTAATCAGCCTGCAAGCTGAATATGCCCTGGAACACGGAGATGTGCATCTGGCTTACCGCAAAATCAACGAGGGTTTGCAATTTGACCCTGACGGGACCCGATTGTTGGCTGCCCGAGTGCGGGTAATGGTGCGCACCGGGGATTCCGCCGAGGCGGAGGAACTGTATGCAGACCTGTGGCGTCGGGTAAGACCGGCATTGAAGGGTAAATCCATTCGCACTGACCATGATCAACTTCCGGTTATTACGCCTGACTCCACCTTGCTCGGGTTGGCTGAGGCTGCAGCTGAACTCTACCGCTGGGCAGATGCGATCCAATTGCTGGATTCCGTCGTCCGCCGCCAGCCGGCCCAACCGTTAGCTTTGATGCGCTTATCGCGCGCCATGGTGCGGGCGGCTGAATGGTATTTGACCGGTTCAGCACTAGGATGTGAAACCCACCTACCCGAGAAATCGGTCGTCAGCGAGGCGGCTTACACCCGCTTCACGCAGTCGATCACTGAACTGCGCAAGCTGAATAATGCCACGGAAATCGAGCGCTGGAAGGTGCGCGGGGAGGCTGTATTCCAGCCTTCACCAGCCAGTGTTCGCGGATTTGCAGCTCTATCCATGACCGGAGAGGACGCTGCCGCGTTGGTGATGGCGCTCAACCGAACCGGAAATCCCGAAGGCGCTTGCCAGGTAGGAGAGCAATTTAACGACCACGCGCAGGTCTGCATTCAACTGGCTTCCGTCCAACTTGACAATAAACTGGACTTTAATCAGCAGTCAGCGCTGCGGGCAGTCGCCCTGGAACCAAAAAATCCCGTTTGCCACATCACCCTGGCGAAGACTTCTGAAAAATCAGGTGATATCGGCCGGGCGTTGGAAGCTGTCGAAACAGCCCTGATCTACTGGCCGAATGAAGCTGGCTGGCAGCACTGGGCGGCAACCCTGGCGTTGCAATCCAATGAACCCGAAGCAGCCAAGAACCATCTGGAAAAGACCATGGAACTGATGCCAGCCAACCTGACCGTGGCACTCGAACTAGGCGCGGTTTTCCAGACATTACAGGATGCTCCAAAGGCGGTCGGGGTGCTGGCCAAAGCGGTCCAGATCGCTCCGACGCACGCCCCGGCCTGGTTGAATTATGGCCGCGCTTTGTTTGCCAACAAGCAATACGCAGACGCGCTCAAAGCGGCTGGGCAGGCGGGTCAGCACAGCGGGGATGACACCTATAAAGCGTTGGTGCTCAGCGGAGAGATCCTGCTGGCTGCTGGGGATGATCGCAAGGCAATGGATTATGCCCGCGACGCCGAGAAAATGGCGCCGATGGTTCCGGAGACCCGCCTACTGTCCAGTAAGATCCTGGTTGCCCGCGGCAAGGACAAGGAAGCGCTTGCAACCTTAAACAAAGCGGTCGAAGAATTGCCTGGAACGCTGGTGCTGGAAAGCGAACGCGCCCGGCTGATTTACCGGCTGCACGGTGCTGAAGCAGCAGTTCAGGTGCTGCAGCCGTTGGCAGAACGCTACCCGGATAATGACCAGGTGATCAGTACCTACGCTGCAGCGCTGGCAGAAACTGGCCGGGCAGCGGAAGCTGAAAAAGCTGCGTTATTAGCCTTGCGCCTTGACCCTCAAAAAGCCGAAATTCATTTATTGCTTGGTCGCCTGTTCGCCGACTCGGGCCAGCTGGATAAATCCGTGCATCATCTGACTGAGTCAGCCCGGCTAGCACCCAACCAGTCCGATGCCTACCTTGACCTGGGTCGGGTTTACACCAACCGGCGCGACTTCTCGCAGGCACTAACAGCCTACCAACAGGCCATGCGTACCGCTCCCGATGACTACCGCTCGTTCTATCAGGCAGGCTTGATCCTGCGCGACGGAAAGGATTACCCGGCGGCTGAATCCATGCTTCGGCGTGCCGCCAACCTTGCTCCATCTGATGTCAATATTCGCCGGCAGCTTGGCGCGATTGTTGCATTGAACCTGGTACACAACTGTCAGGAGGCAAACTCATGCCTGTAAACAACCCAACCAACCTCAACAATCCCCAAATCACACGTTCCCTATCACGTTCAACAATGGTCATGGTATTGAATGCCGCCATGGAAGCCAAAGAATTCCGGTTTGCCCGCCAGATGACCTTGACCTGGCTGTCCATTTATCCCGGTGACCTGGAAGTCAACCGCACCCTGGCGCGAATCTTCAGCCTGGAAGACAAGACCGGGCAAGCGGTGCAAATCCTCGAAAAAGTATGCCGGATGGACCCGGAAGACATTACCGCTCAAAAGGCGCTGGCGAAGGCTTACGGTGTAAGCAATCAAAAGGAGTACACCCGGGTTTTGGTGGACATCTTCATCCTTGGTCAGCGTGTCGATCCCTCGATCGCCATGCCCGGGTGGAGCACCATTTTGCGGAATGCCCGGCGGGCTCTGGCAGACGGCAACATGGATGCCGCTGAAACCATGGTCTATCAAGTACTGGCGTTGACCCAGGACCAGCTGCTGGCCGCGATAACCCATTTGGAAGTCATCCGGGCGCATCGTGACCAGGCCAACCTGCTGAAATTTGCTGACCTGTATCATAGCCAGTGGCCTGAAACCGTGATATTTAAATTAGCGCTGGCAGAAGCCAAACTTGAGATGGGGGACGAGGCAAGCGCAGTGACCCTCCTGCACCAGTCAGTGGCAGCCGATGCTGCCGGCCAGGTGACCGGCCGCTGGTGGGGTGCACATCACCCGTACAAGCCATTGTGGCCGGAACGCATGGAAATCGGAATGGATATTGCCATCCCGGCCAGCGTGGCGACCAGCATGGGTTGGAACCGCCTGGCATCCTCAGCACGAGCAGTGGCTCCGGCGTTTTCCTCGGCTGAGCCGTCGGCTGATGAAGCAAATGCATTCCTGCAAACCGCGCAATACGCGTATAGTCAGGAGGCGGTAGCTGAGGAACAGGCAAAGGCCAGAGCCAAGGCTGCTGCCGCAGCAGCGGAGGCAAAGTTAAATCCACCCGCCTGGTTGAAAAACACTGAAAAAGAATTCGAGCGGCTGGCCAAACGGATGAAATCACCAGAAACCGCCAAGGCTGACGGGCGTTTCCCGATCTATGTGGTGTTCTCATCGCGCACCGGTCTTCGCAATAAGTACGGCGATCAGACGCTGGCAGTAATTGATAAGGAAATGACCCGGTTGTCGGATGCAGTTAAAAAACGCGCGGGTTGGGGCTCGATGGTCTTTTACCCGGATGATATTGAAACTACCGGCAAATTGGGCATCAATACCACCGGCCAGGTTGACCCCTGGAAACTCAAACTTGCCATTGCCGACCTGGACAAAGCCCTGGCCAAAAAAGGCGGCCGGATCGGCGCTCTGGTCATTGTAGGCGGGCCTGAGGTGGTTCCGTTCCACCGCCTGCCGAACCCGACCGATGACATGGATGAGGAAGTTCTTTCAGACAATCCCTATGCCTCGTTGGATTCGAATTATTTTGTGCCTGAGTGGCCAGTTGGCCGCATTATGGGTGAGGTTGGTGAAGATGCTGGTTTACTCCTGCAGCAGCTGCGCCAGGCAGTCAAATACCAGAATACGGCCGCAAAGGGTGGAAAAACCATTCGCCGGGTGACCCAGTGGTTGGCCTGGTGGCGCTGGTTCCTGCCGTCGCCCAGTTCCAACGGAAAAGTCGGCGCATTCGGTTACACGGCTTCCGTCTGGCGCCGCTCATCTCTGGCAACCTACCGCCCTATCGGTGAGGGCCGCACCTTGCAGGTGTCACCCCCGACCAACAGCGGCAGCTTTAACCAGAATAAAATCACCAGCTCCCCGCTTAGTTTCTACAATTTGCACGGTCTGTCTGAAACGGCCGAATGGTACGGCCAGGGTGACCCGCTAGAACGGGGCAGCGGTCCGGAATATCCGGTCGCGCTCAGCTTGACCGATCTGCCGAAAAATGGTCATTCCCCCAAGGTGGTGTTCACCGAGGCTTGTTACGGCGGTTTAACCATGCAGAAAACTGAACTGACGTCGCTGGCACTACGTTTCTTATCGATTGGGACTTTGGCAGTCGTAGGCTCGACCTGCATCTCCTACGGTTCCGTTACCACCCCGCTGGTCGGGGCTGATCTGCTCGGTTTCTACTTTTGGTCAGCACTGCGGGAAGGCTACTCTGTCGGGGATGCACTAGTGCAGGCAAAAGTTTCGATGGTGCGTGAAATGACCAACCGCCAGGGTTTCCTGGATGGGGAAGACCAGAAGACGTTGATTTCCTTCGTGTTGTACGGCGACCCGCTGGTGTATCACGATGGCGTGCAGGTCAGTCCCAAAAAAGCGGTGCGCTTCCAGAACTACCCATTAGTGAAAACCATCAGCGACAACGCCAGTGAAGCAAATGAAGAAAAGGCCATCAGTGATAAATGGCTGCAGTTTGCCAAACAGGCGGTTTCGCCGTACCTGCCCGGCCTTGATCACGCTCAGATCAGCGTAAACCATCAGCAATTCGAAGTCGAGAGCAAGGTTCACCGGGGTGGTGGGCTGAATCTTGGGCGCAAGCAAGCTCAAAAACAGGTCGCCGATCGTACTGTGGTTATCTTCCGACGGCAGGTCAAAATGGGCGAGCACGATCATTTCCATTATGCCCGTGTCACGATGAACCGCGATGGCAAATTGATGAAAATGGCGATCTCGCGATAAATTTCCTGATCATATCCTCCCTCCTGTCTCTGTGTGTGCAGAGGGCCGCCGCAAGGCGGCTCTACTGCTTAAAAAGTTGCTTTACCGTAGTGACCGGGCGTTTTGTGCCGGGTGACGCAATCTGCCCTGGTTTCGGAGGCCAGGCTTTCATCACGGCAAGCGTAGATTGCTTCAGTCGGCCTTTGGCCTCCATCGCAATGACAACAATATTCTGCGCACCTGGCGTTTTGTGCCGGGCTTGCAATGCCAGCAATTAACTTTGTCAGGATGCGAATGCCCGGCTTTGCAGCCAGGAATTATTGATTCCTGCCCTTCCCTCGCTTATAATTAGTGTTTATCTAACGGCTAACCAGGAGTTTTTATGAATGACAAATTGACCGGCGCGATGATCCGGCAGACGTTTATTGATTTTTTTGTTGAAAATGGGCATACCTTTGTTCCGTCCTCATCGCTCGTCCCGGGTGGAGATCAAACCCTGCTGTTCACCAATGCAGGCATGGTGCAATTCAAGGACGTTTTCCTGGGGACCGATCACCGGCCGTACACCCGAGCTGTCAATTCTCAAAAATGCTTGCGGGTCGCGGGCAAACACAATGACCTGGACGAGGTCGGGCGCGATGACACCCACCATACCTTTTTCGAGATGCTGGGGAACTGGTCGTTTGGCGATTATTACAAAAAAGAAGCCATCACCTGGGCCTGGCAGCTGCTGACCGAGGTCTGGGGTATCGATAAACGTCTTTTGTGGGCGACATGCTTCAAGGACGAGAAAGGTGAAATCCCAACCGACGAAGAAGCCGCGGAAAACTGGCGCGCGCAGCCTGGATTCATCCCCGAGCATGTGGTTTACTCCGGACGCAAGGATAACTTTTGGGAGATGGCGGAGACCGGTCCGTGCGGTCCTTGCAGTGAAATCAATATCGACATGGGACAATCCTACTGCAATAAGCAGGATGTGCCCGGTCATGTATGTCAGGTGAACGGTGACTGCAAACGCTTTATCGAAATTTGGAATCTGGTTTTCATTCAATACAACCGGCTTTCACCTACCCAACTGACGCCGTTGCCCGCCAAACACGTGGATACAGGCATGGGTCTGGATCGTATCGTATCCGTATTACAGCACGTCACATCCAATTACCGAACTGACCTGTTCTTGCCGTTGCTCGAGAAGATTCGAACGCTGACCGGACACACGCTGGCTCAGTTCGAGGAATTTCTGACTCCTTACCGGGTGGTTGCCGATCATGTCCGCGCTTCCACTTTCTTGATTGCAGACGGAGTTGTACCCGGGAATACCGGCCGAAATTACATCGTCCGCATGATCATCCGTCGGGCGGCGCGCTTTGGCGGAAAAATTGGGTTAAAAGAACCCTTCATGGCAAAAGTCGCCGAAGTAGTCATTGACAATTACAGCGGTGCATATCCCGAGTTGGAACGCAACCGTTCTGCCATTCTGGATGCGATTACCCGCGAGGAAATCCGGTTCCAGCGAACTGTGGAGCAGGGCTTGGAACACCTGGAAGAAATGCTAGATGAAGTCAAGAAATCCGGCAGGGTTGTTCTGGAGGGCGAAAAAGCCTTTGACTTGTATGCTACCCATGGGCTTCCGCTTGAATTGACTCGTGATGTCGCCCGTGAACAATTTCTGGATGTTGACCAGGGGGGCTTCACCCGAGCCATGGAGGAGCACCGGCTGGCATCCGGGGCTGGAAAAGCCTTTGGAACGATGGGCGGTGACATGGTGGATGTTTACCGCGCCATTTTTCAGGGCTTGCAAATCAGCGGCAAGTTGACCGTCAGCGGCGTAGCCTATGATCCGTATTCAACGCTGGAAGTGGAAGGGGAACTTTTGGCAATCGTCCGCAATGGCGAACCGGTGAAAGAAGCTATTACCGGTGACCCAGTGGAGGTAGTCCTGCCTGCGACTTGCTTCTATATCGAGTCGGGTGGACAGGTCACCGATACCGGCACGATCGTATCCGTCAAGGAACCGCGCTGGGAGATCCGCGTGGATGAAACCCGTAAACCGGCGGCTGGGATCATCGTCCATATCGGTGAAGTTGTCCGAGGCAAACCTGCGCTAGGCGATTTTGCGATTGCATCCGTCGATGCGCAGCGGCGCCGGGATATCATGCGCAATCACACTGCCACGCACCTGCTGCATGCTGTACTGCACCATGTCCTGGGAGCGCACGCGCGTCAGGCAGGCTCACTGGTTGCCCCGGACCGCTTGCGGTTCGACTTCAACCATCCGGAAGCGTTGACTGTGGAACAGCTCGAGCAGATAGAGGCTGGTGTGAACCGCGACATCCTCGATAATTATCATTTGAAGATCGTCCAAAAACCGCTCGCCCAGGCGATGGAAGAGGGTGCTATGGCGCTCTTTGGTGAAAAATACGGCGAGACCGTGAGGACCATCACCATTGGCGATGAGGAAGCCTTATCTTATGAACTGTGCGGTGGTACGCATGTGGATTCCACTGGAGATATTGGGATTTTTCTGATCATCAGCGAAGCCAGTGCGGCTGCCGGCATTCGCCGCATTGAAGCTGTTACCGGACGTAAAGCCTACCGTCTGGTCCAACGCAGTTTTAAATTAATGAAAATGGCAGCCAATGTTTTGGTCAGTAATGTGGACGATGTCAGCTTTAAGGCTGAGGCCCTGGTTGCCGAGGTTTCGAATTTACATAAAGAAATTTCGAAACTACGGCAGGCACTGGCCTCTGCGGAGTTTGAACCTTCCCTGGTCAACGCCCGCGAGGTGGAGGGCGTGCGTGTCGTTTCGGCGGTGATTAACCAGGCAGATGCCGACACCCTGCGCCTTTTGACCGACCGCTTCCGCCAGCGATTTCCAAGCGGGGTGGTGGTGCTCGGCAGCGCCCTGGAGGAGCGTCCCATGGTGATTGCTGCCGTCACGGATGATCTGGTTAAAAATGGTTGGAATGCGGGTGAACTGGTGAAAGTTGTGGCGGCGGTGATCGGCGGCAGCGGCGGTGGACGTCCAAACCTGGCTCAAGCTGGCGGCAAGGACGCCTCGAAATTGAATGAAGCCATGGACCAGGTACTGCCCTGGGTCAAAAAGAAGTTGGGGTAAAGAAAAATAAACAAAAAAGGACTGCAAAACAGTCCTTTTTTTGTGTGAATCAAGATTTTTCTCGACCGAGGGGTTTATTCCAACCCCTCCAGGTATTTGATAACCAGGCGAATACCAAAGCCGGTCGCGCCTTTTTGGCTGTAAGGCAGGTCCTTGTTCACGTCGGCTACCCCGGCGATGTCCAGATGCGCCCAGCGCGTGCCTTCCTCGATAAATTGTTTGAGGAAAATACCGCCAATGACCGGGGTGGCCGCTTTTCCGCCCGAATTACGCAGGTCAGCGTCATCGCCTTTGATTTGCGGGAAGTAATCATCATCCAGCGGCATCCGCCAGAGACGTTCGTGGGTCGCCTCGCCGGCCTGGAACAACTCTCCCGCCAGGGTGTCATCGTTTGAGAATAGACCTGCGCGCACCTGTCCCAGGGCAGTCACAATCCCACCGGTAAGCGTTGCCATATCGATGACCGCACGTGGGGAAAAGTTCTTTTGGGCGTAGGTTAATCCGTCCGCCAGAATCAGCCGTCCTTCGGCGTCGGTTGTGACAATTTCAATGGTCTTGCCCGACAGGCTGGTGAGGATGTCATCCGGGCGGTAGGCTTTGCCAGAGATCATATTCTCGGCCGCACAAATCACACCGACCAGCGGGGTTTCCAACCCAAGCTCAACTGCGGCTTTAATAATTGCCAGTACATTTAATCCGCCGCATTTGTCATATTTCATGGTCTGAATGTTGGTCGTATCCTTTAATGAATAGCCGCCAGTGTCGAAGGTGATTGCCTTGCCAACCAACGCAACGGGCAGTTTATCTACCCCTTTGTTTTTCCCGGCATATTCGAGCACAATCATCCGGGCAGGGGTTTTGCTGCCTTTGCCAACCGCAGTGATGGCTCCTGCGCCCATCTGGAGGAGCTGCTGCTCATCCAGAATAGTGCATTTAACCCCCAGGGTCGCAGCCAGATCCTGAGCACGTTCAGACAAAGACTGAGGGTTGATTTCGTTTGCCGGTTCGTGCGCCCAGTCGCGCTGCAGGTTGACGGCTGCCGCCAGGTGGTTTGTATGCGCGACCACTTTACCGACTTCAGTTTTATTGCTGGCGCTGCGCACATTGACCGTACACGCTTCGAGTGATTTTTCCGATGTCTTATAGCGGTCAAAACGGAAAGCATTCAGCAGCAAACCTTCCCCAAAAGCTGAAAGTTCGCTCTCGCCAAGCGTATCGGCATCCAACCCGAGCTGGCTGACCGGGTGTTTCAGCAGCCAATCGGCCAGTTTGCCGCCTGCCTGGCGGTAAGTGTCGACGATGACCTTGTCTGCCTTGCCAAGCGAGACGAAAAGCACGGGTTTACCGGCTTCGATCACCAGGTTGACCTC
>CALMGN010000034.1 GCA_937863605.1 uncultured Anaerolineaceae bacterium | reverse complement strand
TAGCTGCCTGCGCCGGTCCAATGCTTCAGAAACGCACCCCACGGCGAGATAAAGGTCCCCTGACTGAGATTAAGCAGGGCTAAGGCCGTCAATGCGCTGGCGGCCAGTAAAATCACCCCCAACACATCCCAGTTGTAACGCTCGAAACGCAGCCAAAACCGGCCCAATACCTCCATCACCGAAGGGGACGCAGGGTCCGGTTCTGGTGGGGAGGAGGGTTTACTCCGAGGATTGTTTTTGCGAGGCTGTACTCCGCTCATTCGGGTTGAACTAAACCAAGTCCTAAACGGCGCCGGTCGGTATCAATGTGTAAGATCCGCACGGTGACATCCTGTCCGATTTCGATAAAATCTGAAAGCTGCGAATAATTGGTGGGCAGCTGAATGGACGATAAATGAATCAAACCTTCTACGCCCTCTTCCAGACGCGCAAACGCCCCAAAACGGGTGGTGGAGGTGATGGTAGCCGGGACAACGTCGCCGGGGTTATAACGTATATTCAAAGTCTCCCATGGGTTAGGCGCCATGCGCTTGAGGCTGAGGGCGATGCGTGAATTCTCCTCGCATACTTGCAGCACGATGACTTGCACTTCATCCTCCACCGACAGGACGTCGCTTGGATGATGCACCCGCCCCCAGGAGAGTTCAGACACGTGTATCAGGCCCTCGACGCCTCCGAGGTCAATGAACGCGCCAAAATCAGTAACGTTGGTAACTTTACCGGTAAGGATTGTGCCCTCTGACAGCGCACTAAAGATAATCCGGCGTTTGCCTTCGCCAGCAAGCGCTGCACGCTCAGACAACACAATGCGTTCCTGCGCCTGTTCACACTCGATTACCTTCAGGTCGATATCCCGGTCAACATAAGCAGCCAAAACGCTGCGCCGCTCTTCATCGCCTGCGGAATTAGGCATGTCAATCAGGTGCGATACCGGTACAAAACCCTGAATTCCACAACCTTGCACGAGCAACCCGCCCCGATTGAATCCGTGCACCTTGAGACTGACAATTTCATCCTGTTCGTAAACCCGTTGGACAAAGGGCCAATCTACGGTTGTGACCGCTGCCTGAGCTGCTACCCGGTTGCCAGCCTCTTTTCGCGGTGTCTGATAAGACTCTTCATCTGAAAGTACTGCCGCCCACCAGCTTTCATCTGGGAGTTCGGGGAGCTCCCCCTCCGGAATTGAAACCCCTTTCTTGCTCAGCATTAATTCACCTCCCCAGGTGCCATACGGATAAAACCCTACGAATAATTGTATATGCAGCGTGAAATTTATTACAACCCGATTTGGCTGCCATTTTGATTTTCCATCTCCTTGATCTCTTTGGCGACCGCTTCGATAGCTACGCGTTGCTTGCGGTACAGGTCGGCCTCAGACATGGCCAACCGCATCGCGATCTCGCGAACTTTCTTACCCTCTAAAAATTTCAGTTCAAGAATATTATACAAAACCCATTCACCGGTGAAGCGGCGTTCGCCCTCAGGTTTCACGCGGTCAATTGCTTCCCGCAAGATGGCACGTAAGGCGTTCGATGTGTTACCTTCATGGGTCACCGCCTTGTCCCTCACTACCTGGAGATCCATCAGCGGGCTGTCGGTTAATTTTGGTCCGCCCCAGTAATGCGTCAGCGCATCCTTGACCCATTGCGAAATCTCGCCATTAGCCTCCGGAACCTCAGCCGCCAACACCTTCGATTGGTCAAAGCGGCCGGCGGCCCGCAACTGCTGGATAATAGCTGCCTTGCTGGATAGCTCACCCAAAGATTGGAATACTTGCTCCTGCAGACGGCGGTCTTTGAGCGACAGCGCGATCCGCTCGGAGAACGCATTTAAATCATCCAACTGGTCTTCGTCCAGAGCCTCGATAGCGCCCTGTGAAATGCCCAGAATTCCAAGCATACTCACTTCGCCATCGTCATTTTGGTCATACAAAGGCACTAAAATGTCATTGCCCCATTGGAAGAGCTGATAAAAATCGTCGTTGTCTGGAAAAAAACGGGACAGGTCGGTATTTACGTTTTCCCGGTCAAATAATGTTTTGCCAACCTTAACCACCAGTTTAAGGCCATCCGGGTTGAAGGCAGCAACATACGCACCCGGCGCCTGTAGGCGGTCGCACAACCCCGATAGGATCATTTCGATGAACTGGCGCAAGTCATTACGGGTGATTAACCGGTCCTCTAGTCCAACCAATACTTCAATTTCGGCTTTGTCATTGCCATAAAACAACCAGCGCTCAAGGAAGGGAAAAATCAATGTAACCAGGTATTCACCGACCAGAATCGTCCCTACCATGACGATCGGTACAAAGGTATTGTAGGCCAACCCCAAAGGCTCGCCCGCCCGCCGGACGATCGTGGCAAAGGTCAACGTAAAGCTGGCGACTACCGGCCCGCGTAGAATCCATTTGAAAAGGCGGCTCTTAACCCGCCGGTCTGGCAGAGAGACACCAAAAAATGCCACCGAATAGGACATAACGATCACCAGGCCGCCCACGAAAAAATTAGAAAGGACTGCCACGATCCAGAAGATGATCGAATGGCGCGCTGCGAACCCGGAGCTAAACAACAAAAATGGAAAGGAACCCAGGGTGGGGGCAATCGCGCCAACCAACAGATAGCCCATGCGCCGCTTACCGGAGGCCGTAGCTGAGCGGCGGTAAGCCCGGTAAAAGTTGTACCAGGACATTACCATCGCTGCCAGGTAGTACAGGATAAACGCATCCGTCAGCCAGGTCGGCTCTAAAAACGGAGCCGTATTCACTGAGTGTACCAACGGGCCAACCAGCCAGCCTAACGTCAAAGCGACCAGGAAAAACAGCGAAATGAGATAAGAAAAACGGATCGCCCAACGCCGTTTGCCTTTACTTGGCTTACCCGTCGTCGCCAGAACCCCATCTGAAAAATGCAAATAAGCTGAGGGCAGAAAAACGATCCCTACCCACTGTAGTCGCAGCCAAAACTCCAGGCGCGCTGGTGATTCCGCTACACTGGCGAGCGCTTCAGCTGCAAATATGATAACCAGACAGGCTAATATGACCGCAAATGAACGGGCGACCCTTACCCGCAGGTTGAAGGTCAACGAATATAACAGCAGCGAGAAGGCAGTGATGGCAATGCCTGCCATCAAAATTTGGTTTATGGATATCAGTACGC
This sequence comes from uncultured Anaerolineaceae bacterium, assembly GCA_937863605.1. Lineage (GTDB taxonomy): Bacteria > Chloroflexota > Anaerolineae > Anaerolineales > Anaerolineaceae > Bellilinea. Next base: position 56,609 of record CALMGN010000034.1, on the reverse strand, counting down.
TCAAGGGGTCGGACTTTCTACAAAAAGAACCTAAACGGGGGCTTCACCGCATCAGTCGGGAGAAAAACAAGGCGATATCTTGATTGGCATAATACTGATCATTGTAACCGCTGAACTCGAAGCCCATTTTGAGCGCCAGGCGCACTGCAGCTACATTTTTAGAAGACATTTCCAGAACCATGCGGCGAAACCGGCGTTGGCTAGCCCAATTCTGGGCCGAGAGCAGCAGCGCACTGCCGATCCCCTCGCGGCGGTTATGCTCCGCTACCGCCAGGTCGGTGATCCAGGCGGTACCTGGTGTCTGCTGATCCTGGATGCTCGCGTATCCGACCGGTTGATTGCCAAGAACTGCCATAAGGATGACAGCGGATTTTTTCCAAGCCTCAACGATCTGTTCATGGGTATGCGGGTACTCGATGCGGATGGTGCGCGGCAACCGGATCTCTCGAAAACTGACGGCCATTTGCCCGGTATCGAAAGACCGGTCCAGCTGCCAGACATAATCCGTTTTGCTGGAATGTTCAATTCCAGCCAGACTGGTTAGATCGGTGGTTAATGCAGAACGGATTTCGATTTCAGGCATAGGGTTTCCTCAGGGAGCTATGATGCGGGTATTGACGATACAGGCTGGAAAGATGTTATTGGCATTGTCACGCACCACCAGCCGCAGCAGGTAGTCTCCTGGCATGAGCACGGAGGTGTCCCAGCGCCCACTACCCTCACCGCCCATCGGCTGGTCGATGATCGGCGACTCGCCAGCGGCGATGGTCGTCCAGGTGGTGGATCCTGGCTGAGTGTATTCATACTGGTAAAACCCGAGGTTCGGCACACTGACAGTACCGCGCAGGATCACCTCACCCTGGAGGGTATCACCGGCTGCCGGGAATGTCCATTCAATCTGTCCGGGAACGCAGCCGCCTTCATCTGTAACATCAACCGTCGGAGCAAGGTCATCAACAGTAGGGGTCGTTTCCATCGTAACCGGCTGAAGTGTGACCGTGGGGGTTGCCAGGATTTGCAGGGTAGCTGTCGGCAGCATTTGCGTGTTCGGAAAATCCGGGTACACGATGGATACCATTATAAATTCAGTAATGGCAAACAATACCAGAAAAGCAAACCCGGTCAGACCGCTGCTGAAACGGCGTTGGCCATTTTCGCGTTCTAAACCAAATTGCGAGCTGCGCAGTTCCCGCCAGGCGATCGCCATCTTGCGTAAAGTCCAAAGCGCTACCAGCCCTATGCCAATGTAAATGACGAGTTCGTAGGTTTTAAGGAAGCGCAGGACTTCTTCCATGATCCATCATCAAGCTTATATCTAATAAATCTTTAAAGGGATCGCAGAACACCGCGAATAAGCGCCGTCAACTTTGGAACCAGTATTTTGCCAGCTTCCAGCACCTCAGCGTGTGTGGTGATGGTGCTGCCGTCCAAATTGGCTTTGTTGCTGATGCCAGAAAGTCCGAGCACGCGGGTTTTCCCGTGCCGGGCGACAATCACCTCGGGGACGGTGGACATACCCACCGCGTCTGCGCCGCCGGCACGCAAAAAGCGCAAGTCTGCCGGGGATTCGAAGGATGGACCCGACAACCAGGCATACACTCCCTCGCGCAGCGTCATGCCAACAGATTTGGCGACCTCGCGGCATTTTTGCTGCAATTCGCGGTCATACGGTTGACTCATATCCGGGAAGCGCTCGCCAAATACATCCAGATTGGGTCCGCGCAACGGATTGAGCCCGGTCATACCAACCAGGTTGATGTGGTCGGTAATAAGCATCACATCACCAGGAACATACTCCGGATGGATGGCGCCAGCCGCATTGGTGAGGATCAGAATTTCAATACCGAGCCGCTGCATCACTCGAATGGGGAAGGTTACCTGCCCCATAGATGGACCTTCGTAATAGTGCGTACGGCCTTGCATCACCAGAATGGGCTGGCGGTCCAGGTTGCCCACTACCAGGCGTCCTTTGTGCCCCTGAATGGTCGGTTGCGGCCAATTGGGCAACTCATTGTATGGGATCACATCTGCATTTTCGACCAGATCAGCCAAATCGCCGAGGCCGGAGCCAAGAATCAGGCCAACTTTAGGCTGAATATGGATTTTTCCGGCGATAACGTCGCGGGTTTGGTCAATCTGCTCGAGGGTGATCCACTCGCTCATGCGTGCCTCCAAAGGATTATGTTTTCCGGTTCATGGGCGTTTTCCAGCCCGTCAGGCTGGCATACCGTTATTCCGAGTGAATTATAACAGAATACCCAGCGTGAACATTTTGCATGGAACGTTGGAGAAACGCAGCCTTTGGATCACTCTGTGCACGCGACGTTCTGTCAGGTTGTGAAGAATCTTGATGGTTGTCTGGCAGAGCCTTCATACCTCTTGTTTATCTTGCCTTTTTTGTCAATCTGAGCGCCGACGCTCTTTCGGGCAGCGAAGAATCTTGATGGTTGTCTGGCAGATTCTTTTATGCTCCTTGTTTATTTTGCCTAATTTTTTGTCATTCTGAGCGCCCGACGCTCTTTCGGGCAGCGAAGAATCTCGCTGATTGTCTGAGAGATCCTTCATGCCCCTTCCTTATTTTTTATTATCAAGTCATTGACGCAACCGGGCATTCAGGATGACGATTTTACGAATCGGCGGGGCGGAAGAAGCGATCCGTAAAATTGTCATGTAATTGTATGCATACGAAAATGCAACATGTTTGTATAATCAATTCGGGGTTATAAATTATGGAATTATTGGTTAGTCATCCTTAATGACTTCCCAATCGATATCTAATTCATTCTCCAGGCAATCTTATCAGCAGGATACAGCAACGCTGCTCCTGTCCTCTCTGCACCCCCAAAGAAAGCCGTTTCGTTAGGGGCTAAATTCATGAACCGGAACGCGTCACAACCCCCCAGTCTGACCACCACCAAACAACTGAATCTGGTCCTTCCGGCTGTCACCGTTGGCGGACTGGTATTTTTCGCATTAATTGTCAACGGCATATTTTTCAAACCATCCACGCAGGCAGGAAAGACCAGCCTGATCTTTGGCGCAGCCGGTTTGCTCTATATGATTTTTATTTCCATCTGGGGGGTGCCGCTCCTGAGGAACCGGCCTTATTATGGCTGGTTGTTGGCGGTAGCAAGCGGGGTAGGCGTTGGCATCATCGATGTTTATGAACCTGCGCTGATTATAGGAACAACCTTGCCGCTGTCCTTAACCATCATCGTTATCCTGGCAGTTCTCTCCGGGCGTTGGCCGACATATTTATTTACCTTCCTCGTGATGGCTTCAAACATATTCAGCTTTTTGTTGGTTCCTGTGGACCAGACTTCATTATTCTTCCTTGAGGCAATCCTCATTCCGGTCATTGCTGTGGTAATTACCGAAACCATCCTTGGGCTGCGCAATTCGCTGTTGGTTGAAATGAAACGCCTACAAACCCTGAATCGAGTCGCCCGCAGCCTGGCCAGTTCGCTCGAGATGCACCAGGTGGTCACCCTGGTGAGCAGCGCCATCCAGAATGCCTTCGCCGCGGACACGTATTATGTCGGTTTGCTGCAAGGCGAGACCTTCCAGATGGAATTGTTTTTCGACGATGGCGAGTTCTTCCCAACCATGAATATCGCGCTCAAAGATACTCTGGCGGGCAGGGTGGTGGAATCCCGACACTCTTTGTTGATCCGCGACCTGGTTTCCGAACGCAAGAAACGGAATCTGCCGTTCATCATCGTCGGTCGGCCGCGGATGAGCAGTTCATGGATGGGTACACCACTCATGATCAACGGGCACATCGCCGGAATTATCGGGGTGGCTTCGTATCAGAAGAATGTTTTTGATGAAGGCGACCTGGAATTACTGGAGAATATCGCCCAGCAGGCCGCACTGGCGCTTGATAACGCAGAGCACCATGCCGAGGTTGAGACCCGCTCGCAGCACGACAGCCTCACCGGTGTCCTCAACCACAATGCTTTCCTGGCCCGCTTTGAGCGCCAGGCGCGCGAAGCAGTCGGCCTGAAAAACCCGTTATCGCTCATTATGCTGGATATCGATCACTTCAAAATGTACAACGACCGGTTCGGCCACCTTACCGGCGATGAAGTCCTTACCAATCTGTGCCAGGTTATCCGACGTAATGTCAAAAAGTCCGACCTGATTGGCCGGTGGGGCGGCGAAGAATTCGTGATCTCGCTCCCCCATGCCAACGGCCCGCAGGCTTTCCGCGTGGCTGAACGAATTCGTACCACTCTGGAAAATTTAGCCATCAAAGACCGCGTCGGCCAATTGATTCCGTCGCCAACGATCAGTCAAGGGATTGCAGTTCTGGTGGACGAGACCCTCGATTTTATCCAGTTGGTGGATCTGGCTGACCAGCGGCTGTATATTGCCAAGGATCTTGGGGGCAACAAAATCGAGCCATCGCTGCGCGCGCTCGAAGAAAATCAACCCCTGGCTGAATCTGAGGGTACTGAAGCTTAGCCTAAAGAATCGTCCGGAAGGCTTTCAGTGTATCTTCAACACCGCTGTCATCCACCCAGTAGTGCAATACCATGCGGAACATGCGCGGTCCGGTCACGCCAACCTTAATGCCGTGTGTGAGAAGCCGGGATGCAATCTCACTGGCATTAAACGGTATATTCTGGCTCAACTGCACAAAAACCATGTTGGATTGCGGATAACCGAGCGGAAATTCAATTCCCGGGATATTCGCCAACCCATCAGCCAGCCGTTTAGCTCGGGCATGATCTTCCGGCAGCCGCTCCACCATCTGTTCCAGTGCGACGATACCGGCAGCCGCCAGGACACCTGCCTGCCGCATGCCTCCGCCTAATTGTTTGCGAATGCGCCGTGCGCTGGCAACAAATTCAGTGCTGCCACACAACACCGAACCAACTGGGGCGCACAGCCCTTTGCTCAAGCAAAACGTGACTGAATCGGCATCTGCCGCCAAATCGGCTGCCTTTACGCCCAGGGCTGCCGCGGCATTGAATACCCGCGCCCCGTCCAGGTGCAGTTTAAGCCCCTTGGAATGCATCAGTTCACCCGCAGCCCGCATGTACTCAGGCGTCAGCACTACCCCGCCGCAGCGGTTATGCGTATTTTCAAGGATCAGCAGCCGGGTTACCGGTTGGTGGATATCCCGCCCGCGGATGGCGAGACGAACCTCGTCCAGGTTAAGCGTACCGTCTGGCAAGTTTGGCAGCGTGTTGGCAAATACGCTGCCTAAAGCTGAAATTCCGCCGGCTTCGAATAAGTAGGTGTGACCCAGATTACCCATGATGGCTTCTTCGCCGCGCTGGCAGTGCGCCAACACTGCCGCCAGATTGCCCATCGTCCCCGATGGGACGAACAACCCGGCCTGTTTGCCCATTTTTTCAGCCGCCATTTCTTCCAGCCGGTTGATGGTCGGGTCTTCTCCCAGGACGTCATCGCCGACTTCGGCGCGGTACATCGCTTCACGCATGGCTGGAGTTGGATGGCTGACAGTGTCGGAGCGCAGATCAACAATGGATTCCATGAAGATTTACCTCGCTTGAGGGGAATAAGTTAGCGGTGGCGCAGGTCTTGGAGGATTTGACTCAAATCAGGGGGTAGCGGTGCGTCAAAGGTACGCACCGACTTCTCGCCTGGCAGTTGAATGGTCAAACGGGCGGCATGCAGGAAGTGCCGATCCAGGGGTATGGTCGGGTTGCGATGCCCGTACACTTTGTCGCCAACGATTGGCGTGCCAAGAAAGGCCAGGTGCAAGCGAATTTGATGCGTCCGGCCGGTCAATGGATGGGCTTCGATCAGGGTATGGGCTGGAAAGGTTTCCAGTGTCTGGTACTCGGTGATTGATTCACGTCCGCGGTCATTCGCAACAACCGCCATGCGCTTGCGGTGTGACGGATCGCGGGCAATGGCTGCTTCGATACGGCCTTCCGGGGTCGGGGGCAGCCCGTCCACCAGTGCCAGGTAAACCTTTTTAACATTGCGCAGGCGGAATTGATCTTGCAGCCAGCGGTGAGAGAGGTCATTTTTGGCAATCAGAATCAATCCAGAGGTATCTTTGTCCAGCCGGTGAACAATCCCGGGACGCTGCTCGCCGCCCACCCCTTCCAGATTGGGGTCGTGGGCCAGGGCGGCATGCACCAGGGTGCCGCTGGCGTGCCCGAAGGAGGGATGAACCACCATTCCGGCAGGCTTATTGATCACCATCAGGTCGTCATTTTCAAACACAACATCCAGCGGGATGGCCTCGGGCCGAAGGATACTAGGTGCAGTGGGCGGAACTTCCACGCGCACATACTGACCGGGTTCGACTTGTTGACCGGCTTTCCCCGCAACGGTATCCCCCACCATGACCATGCCGTCTTTGATCAGCGCCTGCAGACGCGAGCGGGAGAAATCCGGCATTCGCGCTACCAACACTTTATCCAGCCGCTCGGCACCCGGGCCGGGCTGGATGAACTCGACAACCTGGCCTATCATGAAAGCTCGCGATATTCCGAAAGCGTGTCGGTTGGATTGGCGTCTGTCTGCGCAGCTTTTTCCCGTTCCGCTTTCTCGCGTTTTTCCTGCAGCCAGACTCCCAGTACCAGGACGATCGTTCCGACAGTAATCGCTGAATCGGCTACGTTGAAGACCGGAAATGATCCGATCGAAATAAAATCAGTGACATGACCGATGGTGATGCGGTCGATCAGGTTGCCAATAGCGCCGCCCAATTGCATACTCAAGGCGAGACGCAAAGTCCATTCCTGGTTGGGGATGCGTGGAAAATAAACAATGATGCCGACGACAATAATGATTGGCAGGAGGATGAAAATAATGCCACCTTCCTGGAACATGCCAAAAGCAACGCCTTTGTTGTACCAGTGCAGGATGCGCGCATAAGGCGCCAGCTCTTGCCAGGGCATCCAGCTCTCCCCCAGTGCCAAATTTTGCCGCACGATAGACTTGGTGTACTGGTCGAGCGCAATAATCAGCCCGGGAATGATGAGCAGAAAGAAGAAATACCGGAAAAATTTTTTCAAAAAGGAGTCCTCCAACCGATGGTGGGCTAATTGTACCTCAATTCATCGGTTGGACCGGGCGAGCTGGCAGCAGGGGTTCCCCAGGCAGCCGCGGGTCATCAAAAGGCCAGCGTGCCAGGTAATCCAGTTGGTGGACTACAAAAAATAACTCGGCGTCTTTGATCTGCTGGCGGCGGGCTGCCAGCCAGCGTTGAAACGCCAGCGGATCCAGTTCCGGGTTCCCGGCAAGCGTTACCTCGAAAAAATGCAGAATGTGAGTCAAAAAATAGGCTTCATCGGCCGGGTAACCCCCGCTGACCGGATGTACCACCCAGTCCGATGCCCCAGCGGCTATCAGCTCCCAGCCGGAGGCGCGGAGCTGATTGTACAAATGCCGTCCGGTCTGACTGCCACCGGTAGGCTGTCCATCCACCCGACGGTCGTCCATCGACTGGTGATACAGTCCGATGATCTTTTCTTCCAATTCTGGATCAAGCTGCGGCTCGAAGTGGGTTAACCCGTCGAAATTGATCGAGAAATAGCCCAATCCGCCCCGCAGCATCCACTGTCCAAATTGCGTCAGTAACGCGGACGGATCGACCAGGTCCAAAAAAGCATTGGCGACCAGCAGGTCATAACCTTGGCCTCCTGGTTTTGCCACCACATTAGCGACCTCCCTGGTTTGGAAACTCGCCCGCAGTTGGAACTCCCGCCCGGAAAGATCAAATCCGTCTGGAGCGGGGGTACATGCCAGACCTTGAGCTTCTACCCAGGCGGGTAAGTCACTCAGTGCGGACTGAATGTTGGTGGCGTCCGAGTCAATTCCCAGGTACGTCCCACGTTTTAGCGCACCCCACTCGACCAGCCGATGCAACATGGTGCCAGTGCCCGCGCCGATCTCTATCACCTGCAGTGGTTGGGTCGAACTGCGGTCCTCAAGCTGTTTGAGCATCGTCTGCCAAACCGTGCGGTTCAGCGCCCGGTCATCGACCGTTCGTTTAGCATTCAGGTAGCGCTGAAAGGAATAGTCCATCTTCTATCCTGTGTCAAAACTGGGCCAAAAAGAATTGACGAATGTTGTCTGTGGTCTGTCGCCAGGTGGAAAATTCAGTGAAGCGCTGACAGGCAGCCTGGCTCATGGAATGGAAAATTTCCGGGTTTCGGCAGACATTCCTGATGAGGGCTGCCAGGCTCTCTGCATCTCCGGGCGGTACCAGCCAACCGTTGACGCCGTGCTGGATGATCTCGCTGGAGCCCCCGGCCGCCCCTGCGATTGGTACAACCCCCCAGCGCATGGCTTCCAGATAGACAATGCCAAAGCCTTCAAAAGTGGAGGGCACCACCAGCAGCTGACTGGTGCGGTAGGCATGCACCAGGTCGGCATCGCTCAATGCGCCCAGAAATTGAACCCGTCCATCTAATCCGGCGATAAATGAGATTGTTTTACAGTGCTGGGTGTATGTCGGGTCAACTTCCCGTCCAATCACCCGCAGGCGCCATTGCTCTGATGGCAACCTGCCAAGCGCGGTGAGCAAAGTATGCAGCCCCTTGCGCTCTGTCAAGTTGCCGACGAATAGGATTTCCAGCCGGTTGTTTTGAACACTTGAGGTATCATTCTGGCTATGCGCATTAAAATTCTCGCCAAGCTTCCACTCTTCCAGCCCATCCCCGCCGGGCGTCGCAACTACGAACGGTTTTTGATGCGGCGCAAGCCTGCTCACCGCCTGCCGCGTGGATTGACTGTTAAAAATGTACCCGTCCAGCGACTCCAGAAACTGGCGTTCTATGCCGCGATACAACCGTCGCAGCAGCCGGCTGTGTTGTTCACTGCTGCGCAGGTGATGGACGATGCCAATGAGGGGCACTCTCACCTGGTGCTGCAGCCAGCGGTTGAGCGCGAATAAGGACGGATGGTTCAATTCATCCTCCAGCAGCAAATCGACCTGCAGAGCGGCCAGCTTACGCCGGATCGACCGCGAGTAATTTTGCCCGAGCGCCTGTCCGTAGCTCACTGGGGGCAGGCTAATCACCTCGACCGTGTCCCCGGCTACCCGAAGCGACTCGACAAGCTTGCGATCGAACAAATAGCCGCCGGAAAGCGTATCCAGGCTGCCGTAGATGACCAATCCGACTCGCACTCAGCGCTCCAATTCGTAGCCTGCCCAGGCGGCATCATTTTCCCACAGACGTACGGCCACCCGCTGAATATTGCCGGCAATCATTTTGGCAGAAAGCGACTCGCACAGCCAACGCGCAAAATACTCCAGAGACGGGTTCACCCCGGCGAAGGCTGGCAAGTCGTTCAAGGTTTTCTCCCGCACCAGCGCGATCTGTTGTTCCAGCACGTTTTCGATCGCCACAATATCGACCAGGTACTGGTGCTGATCCAGGTCATAGCCGCTCAATTCAATCTCAAGGCGATAGGGGTGCGCATGCAGCTGATTTTCTACGCCCCAGTCCCCGCCGATCAGATAGTGCCGGGCTGTAAACGCTTTCTGAACTGAAACACGGTACATATCACCCTCCAAATAGCTTGGATACTATAATCATAGCATGCAGCCGGACGAATATCACGAAAGCGAGCAAGCCCTGATCCGCATCAACATCGATGATATGCTAATCTCGCTTGGCTGGCGCAATCTTGCCTCCGGGAGACGGCTGCTTGGACCGCTGTTTCACCGCCCGGCGCGACTGTTTGCCCGTCAGGTGCTGGACTATGACCGGGGCGTCCGTGAACTTGGCCTGGCTGGCGGTGCGCGCCGCCTTTTGTCCACTTATGTCAAGAGCTGTGAAATCCACGGAGCGGAACACCTGCCCGCCAGCGGACCGCTGTTGATCCTTCCCAACCATCCTGGCATGGTGGACACGGTCGCCTTGTTTGCCGCGTTGCCGCGCCCCGACTTGCGTGTCCTGGCGGCTGAACGTCCGTTCCTGGCTGCGCTGCCGGCAACCTGCCCATACCTGTTCTTTGTTCCCGAAAATGATGGACGCAGCGAAGTCATTCGGCAGACCGCGCGTTACCTGCGTACCGGCGGCGCCGTGCTTACCTTTCCCGGCGGTCAAATTGACCCCGACCCGCGCGTGATGCCGGGTGCGGTTACTGCACTCGAGAACTGGTCGCCCAGTACGGGTATTTTCATCCGCCTGGTGCCGGACCTGCAAGTTTTGCCCGTCATCGTATCCGGGGTGATAGCACCGCAATCGCTGCGTCATCCACTGACCAAATTGCGTCGGCAACTCAAGGACCGTCAGCGTCTGGCTGCCACGCTGCAAATTTTGGCGAAGGTTTATTTCCCAAATCTTTGGCCTGTCCACGTCCATGTTGACATTCTGCCTCCCATCCCGGGCCGCGAATTGCTGACAGACCCAGACCCGCAGGCCGTTACCCGCGCCGCCATCGAACGCATTCGCCCATTCTATCAGCGCCCCGATTTCGTGTTCCCCTAATAGGTCAGGACAATCTGGAAGGATTCCTCCGGCCGCAGTACCAGCTGCTGGTAGGCCGCGGCCGCCTCGGTGAAGGGATAGCGGTGGGTAATCCAGTTGGCAGGGTGGATCGCAGACAGCGACTCGAGCGCTAGCGCCAGGCGGCGCTCTTTGGTCCAACGGCCGCTGATCTCCGGCGCCAGGCTGCTCACCTGGCTGCTGACCATTTGGATGCGGTTGCGGTGGAAAGGGCCACCCAGGTCGAGCACTACTTTCTTACGCCCGTACCACGATCCGATCACCACCCGGCCGTGGTAACCGGCAGAATTTATTGCCTGGTTTAGGACATCCGGCGACCCGCTGATTTCATACACCAGGTCAGCGCCGCGTCTGGCAAAGCCTTGCTCCACCAGTGCGCCGTGCAAATCGGAGACGACTGCCGGGTCATCAGCGTTCAATACCTGCACGTCGCCCAACTCGGAGGCGATTTTCCGGCGCAGGGGATAGCGGTCCAGCGCGAAAAGGTGCGCCAACGGAAAGCGCACCAGTTGGGCCAGAGTCAACATACCCACCACGCCAAGACCAAACACGAGCACCGCCTCGCCAATTAACGGGGCGCCGTCATGGATAAAGTTGATGGCAGTCTCCATATTGGCAAGAAAGGCAGCGTCCTCATCTGTGAGGTCGTCGGGCAATGGAATCAGGGTATCCAGGTTGGCGATGAAGTGGCTCTCGTGCGGGTTAAAGGCAAAAACGCGGCGTCCCAGCCATTCCTCGGTCACGCCCGGGCCAAGCATGGCTACCCGCCCAACGCAGGCATACCCGTACTTGAACGGGTAGCGAAAATTGCCGCGTAGGCTGCTGATGGTAGCATCCAGCTCCATGTCCTCCGGCGCCAGTCCCTGAAAAACCAGCGACTCGGTGCCGGAACTGACAGCGCTGAGCGTTGTTTGCACCAATACCTCTCCCACCCCCGGCGGCGCTAGCATCTCCGGCTGGATCGTTACCTGCCCTGGGGAGGTGAAATAGACTAATTGTCCAGTAATCATTGCGCTACCTTCCCCGATACCACCAGGTCCGGTCCGTACTGCTGATATTGTGGGTCGATCAGGTGCGGCAGGTCGCCGTGTGAGGCTTCCCCCCGGTCAACTGCCGGCACACCGCCCGACCAACGTGGTGAGATGGTGACGACCGCCCAATCCACCAGTCTGGCTTTCAGAAACGACGAAATAACCTGAGAACCTCCTTCGACCATTAAGGATGTGATTCCAAGCACGGAAAGGGAGTTTAACAGCTGCGGCAGGAGCAGGCGCCCATCGGCGACCAGTCCCACGCGCAGCAGCCGCGCACCGGCTTCAGCCAATGCCCTGCCCTGGCCATTCAGGGGTTCAGGTGAACAGACGATCCAGGGGTGTAGGTCAGAACGCTGCATCAGGCGGCTATCGAGCGGGGTGCGCAGGTGTGAATCCAAAATGATCGGTTGCGGATCCCTGCCATCTGCCAGGCGCACATTCAACTGCGGGTCATCCGCCAGGACCGTGCCAATCCCAACCAGAATAGCATCATGCGCGGCCCGCAGGCGGTGGGTTAACTGCATGGTTTCGGGCGAACTGATTTCGAAGGGCTTGCCACGCTCCACCGCGATGCTGCCGTCCAGTGATTGGGCGTAGCTTAAGGTAACCCACGGCCAGGAACGCTCGCGAGTCACGGTTTCAGCCGCATCGAGCCACGGGAAGGTCTGGGCGGTATCAGCGGGGTCCATGGCCATTGGTAGAAACCGGTTCAGCCTGGAAAAATAGGCCTGCATCCAGCAAGTGATTCATGCGGCGCGCCTTGGTCAGCAGATAAGCGGCATTCTCTTCGGTGACAGTCGCTACCAGCGGAAGGCGGCCTGTCACCTGTACGCCAAGCGATTCGAGCCCGCTAATTTTGTCAGGGTTGTTGGTCATAAGCTGGACCGACTGCACACCTAAATCCTGCAGGATGGCAGCCGCCATGCTGTATTCGCGCTCGTCCTCGGAGTGCCCCAGCGCCAGATTGGCCTCAACGGTGTCATAACCGCTGTCCTGCAGATTGTAAGCCCGCAGCTTTTCAAGCAAGCCGATTCCGCGTCCCTCCTGTCGCAAATAAACCATCACGCCCTTTGTCTGCCCGGCAATATAGTCCATCGCCAGCTGGAGCTGCTCGCCGCAGTCGCAACGCCGCGAGCCAAGCACATCACCGGTAAAACATTCCGAGTGAATGCGCACCGGTACATCGTTTTGCTGATCGACGGCCCCATGCACCAATGCCAGATGTTCTTTTTCGTCGCGATTATTGGCATACAGACACAATTGAAATTCACCGGCATCCGTTGGGATCCGCGCCTGGACAATGCGTTTTATTTTTAGGATTTCGACCATGGATATTCCTTTTTACACCGGATCAAGCCATCGGTAATGTTGGCACGCACCTTATGGGCGTTGAAAAACCAGCAAGACAATCAACAACGCTTCGACAACGGCTGTGAAAATACCAAGCGGGGTGCGTTGTCCGATGACCAGCCACAGAATCAAAGTCAAAGCGGTGTAGCCGATCAAGGCAAAGCGCACCAATCGTTTGCGGTCTTGCAAGAAGGGGATTGGCAGCGGCAAAAAATAAGCAGCAGTCAAACTAAGGTAGCCCAGACCGTTCAAGATGAATACCACGTCTGGAAATAAGAGCGAAAGGTGAATACCAGCTGCAATCAACGCCAGAAGAATGATGACCACTTGCATCAGGCCAATTCGCATTCGGGATGTTTCCATTGTTTCCTCCTTATCCGTCATTAGCCATAACCGGTTGGGGCCGCCCGCTCAGTTTTTTTATCCCTGTTCCAGCCAGGGCTAACCCGTACAGGCCAAAAATCAAGTCGCAGACATGCATACTCAGGCTGGCGCTCACCCCAACGACCGCTGACGCTCCATAGGAATCAAGCACCCATACCTGGCTGGGTCGATTGAACGATTCCCCAGCCTTTTGTTGGCTTTGAAAATATCATGTCCATTTCGGGCGGTCTGCCTGTAATTCGCATGCTTATATTTTACCAATCAAATATACATTATCAAAGATTATTAAGTTTTACGCGTAAATACGCACAGCAGATGTATTGATTAATAAAATACAGGCCTCTCCTGACTCGGAGAGGCCTGTATCTGGTCAAATGGGAATCAACGGGCGACTTCCACCCCGACGGTCAACTGTTCGCCGTCGAATTCAGCCTGGCTTACCGTTGCAGCTTCCGACGGAGCGGAAGAGACCAGGTCAACGGTCAGGGTTTCCGCCATGATGTACTCCTTGAAATCAGCGACGGCTTCCACCAGACCTGGAGTAGCCTGATAGTACAACCGGATGCGGTCGGAGATCTGTAAATCAGCCGTTTTGCGCAGGTCCTGCACGCGGCGCACAAACTCGCGCGCCAAACCCTCACGTACCAACGCCGGAGTCAGGTCGGTGACCAGCGCCGCCAGATAAGCGCCTTCGGACGCCACGGCGTAGCCTTCGCGCGCCTGCACGCGCACCTCGACCTCTTCCGGTAAGACTGCAACCTTTTCACCGTCCACTTCCAGATCAACCGGTTGACCGTCGAGCAGCCGCCGCGCGGCAGGCTCGGGATCGGCTGCTAGCAGGGTCTTACGGATGGCCGGGAAACGGCTGCCGTATTTTTGACCCAGCTGCTTGGGCAGTGGATTCAGGCTGTAAGCCACCGCCTCGCCAGTGGTATCCAACGCTCGTACGCGCTTGACGTTCAGTTCGTCTTCCAAAAGATCGGCATAGGCCTGCACCACCCGGGCTTCGTCAGCGTTGCCTACCGAGAAGGCTGCTTCTGCCAGCGGCTGGCGCACCTTGCGGTTAGCCTTGTTGCGTGCAGCATGGCCAACCGACGCCAGTTTCATCACCAGCGCCATGTCGCGGTTGAGTTTGTCGTCTACCAGAGTTGGGTCGAAGGCCGGCCAAACAGCCAGATGCACCGATTCAGGCGCATTCGGATTCATCTGCATCACCAGGTTCTGGTAGAGCTCCTCCGCCAGAAACGGCATACTGGGCGCCAGCAGCTTGCTGACGGTCACCAGCGCTTCGTACAGCGTAGCGTAAGCTGCCTGCTTATCGCCGTCCGATTCAGACTTCCAGAAGCGGCGGCGTGAGCGGCGGAGATACCAGTTGGACAACTGGTCAACAAAGGCCTCGATCGGGCGGGTGGCGCCCAGCACGTCATAATTTTCCATCGCCGTGGTGACGTCGCGCACCAACGCATGCAAGGTGGAGCGCAACCAATGGTCAAGGTCGCTGTACTGAGCTTGCTGGCCATCACCGGGCTGCCAGCCGTCCAGGTTGGCATAGGTGACGAAGAAGGAATAGGTATTCCATAAAGTAAGCGTAAAGTTGCGCAGCACTTCTCCCACCAGTTCGCTGGAGAATCGCCGTTCCTGCCCTGGAGGGCCAGCTGTATACAAATACCAGCGCATTGCGTCCGCGCCATTGGCATTTAGCACTTCCCAGGGATCAGTCACATTGCCGCGCGATTTAGACATTTTCTGCCCGTTGCCATCCTGGATTAAGCCCAGGCAGACCACGTTCTTGAAACTGACCTGGTCATTAAGCAGGGTGCTGATGGCGTGCAGCGAGTAGAACCAACCGCGGGTCTGGTCAACCGCCTCGCAGATATAATCCGCCGGGTACTGCTGGTGGAACTGTTCGACATTTTCGAACGGGTAATGCCACTGAGCATAGGGCATCGAGCCGGAGTCAAACCAGACATCGATCAATTCCGGGACGCGTTTCATCTTTCCGCCGCATTCCGGGCAGCCCAGGGTGACCTCATCAACGTACGGCCGGTGCAAGTCAAGCCCGGTCAGGTCGCGCCCCGCCAGGGTTGACAACTCAGCCACTGAACCGATGGCATGCTGGTGGCGGCAATCGACGCATTCCCAGACCGGCAGCGGCGTGCCCCAATAGCGTTCGCGCCCGAGCGCCCAGTCCACATTGTTGGACAGCCAGTTGCCAAATCGACCGCTCTTGATGTGGCCTGGATACCAGTTGATGGTGTTGTTGAGTTCCACCATGCGGTCTTTGAACTGGCTGGTGCGGATGTACCAGGTTGGCCGGGCATAATACAGGAGCGGGGTGTCGCAGCGCCAGCAAAACGGATAGGTGTGGGTATAGTTTTCGCTGCGGAAAAGCAACCCACGGGTATGCAGCTCATCGATGATCAACGGATCAGCTTTTTTGACAAAAACGCCTGCCCACGGTCGGACTGCCGGGATAAAGGTCCCGTCATCCGCTACCGTCATCAGCAGCGGCAGGTCGTGTTCCAGCCCAACCGCCATGTCCTCGGCGCCAAACGCCGGGGCGATATGCACAAAACCGGTGCCATCTTCGGTGGTTACATAATCCGCCAGGACCACATAGTAGGCTTGCTTTTGAACCGGCAGGAAGGTGTACAGTGGCTGGTACCGTTTACCTTTAAGGGCTTTGCCTTTCATCCGATTGACCACTTTGACGGCTTCACCATGGAAGACCTTTTCCACCAGGGCTTCCGCCAGGATCAGCTTCTCTGTGCCGTCTTCAGGCAGCGCATGTTCGACCACCACATAATCCACTTCAGGGTGAGCGGCGACGGCAACATTGCCAGGAAGCGTCCAGGGCGTCGTCGTCCAGACTAACAACGAGGTGCCGGGTTCATCCACCAGCGGCAGGCGAACAAAGACTGACGGATCGACGGTTTCTGCATAGCCTTGAGCCACTTCATGATCCGAAAGCGGCGTCCCGCAGCGCGGGCAGTACGGAACTACCTTGAACCCCTGGTAGAGCAAGTCTTTCTCCCAGAAGTTCTTGAGGATCGACCAGACAGATTCGATGTATTCGTTTTTGAAAGTGATGTAGGCTGTTTCCAGGTCAACCCAATAGCCGATGCGGTCGGTCAGACGTTCCCACTCCTGGATATAGGCAAATGCCGACTCACGGCACAGCGCGTTGAATTTATCGATGCCGTATGCGTCAATGTCCTGTTTAACTTTAAATCCCAACTTTTTCTCGACCTCGATCTCGACCGGCAGCCCATGAGTATCCCACCCGCCGCGGCGGCTAACGTGGAAGCCCTGCATGGTCTTGTAGCGCGGGAAGATATCCTTGAAGACCCGCGCCAGGACGTGATGCACGCCGGGTTTACCATTAGCGGTCGGAGGTCCTTCATAAAATACATATTCAGGTCCGCCAATGCGCTGATCCATGGTCTTATGGAAGACATCATGCGATTTCCAATACCGCTGAACTGCCTCTTCTACCAATGTTACGTTGAATTTAGGTGAAACAGGTCGAAACATTCGCACTCCTAAATAAGGGGTTAGAAAAACCGGCTTTTAATATCAAAACCCCTCAGTCCACCAGGGACGAGAGGGGTTCTCGCGGTACCACCCTGTTTCCTGCGGATCAGCAGGCACTTTGTCAGGTACGCCCGCATCAAATGGTTATACCTGCGCCGGAAATAACGGTCGGCGGTACCGGCTCCCCTACTGGCAAAGGTTTAGTTCGCGTTCAGTTCGCAGCTCCGGAAGGATTTTCCGTTCCAGTTTCTGCCCCGGCTCACACCAATCCCGGGTTCGCTGTCAGAACAGCCAGAACGTACTCTTTTCCATCATCGCTTGTTAAGTTATGCCGATATTACCACTAATGACGGCAAAAGGCAACGTGTCCTTCTTAAGAGTAAATCATGGGGGTTATTTATCAAAGGGCGGCTCGCGAGCCGTCCCTACAAAACTATTTTCATATACGACCTATCGATGGTTGCCAGATTTCAGAGTTTACTCGGCAACGACATCATAGAACAACGGCAGGCGCGGGCACGGCTGGTCGCTCCAGGTATGTGCTTCCAGTAAGCGTTTTTTAGCCTGCACCAGTTTCTCTTTGCTGTTGGCATGAATGGTAAACAGCGGATCGCCAATCCCGACCCGGTCGCCGACCTTATGGTGGATGATAAATCCGACCGCCGGGTCGATCGGGTCGCCTTTGCGAGCGCGGCCAGCCCCCAGGTCAACCGATGCCTCGCCAATCTCGCGCGCATTGATCCCTTGCAGCCAACCATACTGCGCTGCGCTGACCATCTCAACCAGCTGCGCAGTGGGTAATAATCGCGGGTCATCGACCTGCTTCACGTCGCCTCCCTGAATTTCCACCAGACGGCGGAATTTTTGCCAGGCGCGCCCATCTTTCAACGCGGATTCTGCCAGATAACGCGCCTCATCCAATGTGGCAGCCTTGCCGCCCAGCAGCAGCATTTGACCTGCAACCTCCATGCAATGTTCGTGGAAATCGCGCGGGCCATGCAAATGCAGCGTATCAATCGCCTCGCGTACTTCCAGGGCGTTGCCAACGGCGTGACCAAGCGGCTGGTTCATGTCGGAGAGCAGGCAAACGGCCTGCCGCCCGCTCAAACGGGCGATGGCGACCATCAAACGCGCCAGTTCATGCCCATCTTCCAGCGTTTCCATGAAGGCGCCGTTGCCCACTTTAACGTCCAGCACCATCGCCTGGGCGCCTCCGGCAATCTTCTTGCTCATAATCGAGGACGCAATTAACGGCATGGAGGGGACCGTGCCGGTCACATCGCGCAGTGCATACAACTTGCCGTCGGCTGGCGCCAGATCGGCGCTTTGACCGGTGAGCACCAATCCTTCGGTACGCAGCTGCTCAATAAATTCTTCAGTGCTCAGGTTGGTGCGGTAGCCGCTGATCGATTCCATTTTGTCCAGCGTACCGCCGCTGAACCCAAGGCCGCGCCCGGACATTTTCCCAACCGCCAGACCGCAAGCAGCCACCGTCGGCTCGACGACCAGGGTGGTCTTATCCCCAACGCCGCCAGTAGAATGCTTGTCAACGGCGAGCGGAACCACGCCTTCCAGGTTGATCGTTTCGCCGGAATGGGCCATCGCCAGGGTCAGGTCGGTGGTCTCCTCCTGGGTCATCCCGTTGAGGGTGATTGCCATTGCCCAGGCAGCCGCCTGGTAATCCGGAATTTCTCCCCGGGTATAGCCCTGCACGAAGAATTCGATTTCATCATGCGAGAGAGCTCTTTTATCGCGCTTGTTGATGATGATATCCACTGCTTTCATGCTTAAAACCTCCGGGCGAAGACCTGGTCGATAGAAAAACGAAGGCATCGCCCGGGAAGCCCCTGCGCGATGCCTTCGTCGCTTGTAGATTTATTGAGCTGGTTTCTTGGGAACGATGGTGACCTTACGGTTCGGTTCTTCGCCAACGCTCTCGGTGGTGACATCCGGATGTTCGCGCAGTTCCAGGTGGATGATGCGCCGTTCGTTGGCAGGCATGGGTTCCAGCGCCATGCGCCGGCCGGTATGGTTAACCTGTTCAGCCATGCGGCGAGCCAGGACGCGCAGCTGGCGTTCCCGGCGGGCGCGGTAGCCCTGTACATCGATTAACAGCGGCACCCATTGACCGGCTTCCTTCGACACGATCAGGCTGCTGATGTACTGCAGCGCATTCAAGGTCTCGGAGCGGCGGCCAATGAGAATAGACAGATCATCCCCCTGGACTTCCACCAGGATCAAACGCTGGTCATTCTCGTCCACTGGCGGCACAATTTGCGCTTTCAGTCGAGCGGGGACGCGCATTTTTTCGAGCAGTTCGCCAACCACCTGTTCGGCGATTTTTAACACCGGTTCCAGGTCAGCATCTTCGGCTGACGGAACGGAACCTTTTTGCACCGGCATTTCGGCAACGGGGGCAACCGGTTTTTGGCGGGCTGCCGGTTTGCGCGGCGCAGGCCGCGGTCCAGCATCCAGGTTGCCAGAGAGGTCTTTGATCTTTAGCCGGATCCGCGCCAGGCGGGTGCCAAGCCCAAGGAAGCCTTTGCTCCCCGAGTCAAGCACCTCAACCTCAACGGCGTCTTCCGATAAACCGAGCTGGCTTAAACCTTTGGCAACTGCTTCTTCGACGGATGGTGCAATGATTTCCAATGTTGTTTTCTCTTGACTCATCTCAGCCTCAATGATTGCTTCCTTCTGCATATTAAGGGTGAGAGGCTTTTTTCAGCCTTCACCGGTTGTTATTTCTTCCCCTTGCCGGCTTTTTCGTCCTTTTTCTTCAAGAACGGAAAAACATTTGCCCAGTTAACTTTGCCGAGCATGGCATACTGGCCGATACCAACAAGGTTCGAGGCCACGAAGTACAGCGCCAGGCCAGAAGCCAGGGTATAGGCCAGGTAGCCCATGAACAACGGCATGTACAGATTCATCATGCTGCCCATGGCGGCGGTCTGATCCTTCGGGTTTGGATTGGCAGGCTGGATCAGCTTGCCCTGGATGTAGGTGGTCAACACAACCACGACGACCATCACCGGAATGCCAAACTCGAGACCCGGAATGTTCAACCGTTCCGGCTGCGAGAGGTCCATCCACAAAAAGCGGTTGTTAAGCGGAATGAGCGACTCGACCTTCAGCAAGCCAGGGTAGATATGCCGGATGAGGTTCAGTAAGTCAATCGGGGTAGTTGCCATGGCGTAAATGACCGCTTGATACAAACCAAAGATGATTGGCAGCTGGATCAAGGTCGGCAGGCAGGACGAGAAGGGGTTAATACCCAGCTCTTTGTAGAGCGCCATCTGTTCCTGGGCCAACTTTTCTTTATCGCCTTTGTACTTCTCCTGAGTTTTCAGCCACTTCTCGTTTTTTTGCAGATCCTGCATGCCTTGCGCGCCCTTGATTTGTTTCACCATAAGCGGGTGCGTGATCAGACGGATTACCAGCGTGAACAGGATAATTGCAACACCGAAGTTCTGACCAATTGCGTTGTAGATAAATAACAGTACATTAATAAACGGGGTAATGATTAACGAATCCCAAATGTTCACGGTTCGCTCCTACTTCGGCGGGATGAAGGTCCAAACATCCTGACCGGCGGTGGTCACCAGTTTGAGCGGGCTTTCGCCCAGCGCAATGCCGATCAGCAGCTTGTCATTGAATTGAACGGGGCCATTGTACAACTTGCCCTCGATCGTCTTGGACCACAACCGGTCGCCGGTAAAACTCAAGGCAACCAGGGTGCCATTTTCGGTCGCAAATACGACGGAATCTTCGGTGACGGTGGGTTTCCCAGTCACCGGCTCGTTCAGGGCTTGCGTCCAGATATCGGTGCCGTCCATCCGCGAGACACTGTATGCCTTTCCGCTTAAATCGCCGAAGAACAGGTTATCCTCATGGATAACTGGCTGGCTCCACAGGCTCTCTTCAAATTTGCGACGCCATTGGATTTCACCGTCATCGGTGCTGAGTGCGATCAGTTCGCGCGCCAGGGTGGTAACGTAGAGCATCCCGTCGTCGCTGAGCGTGGGCGAGTAAATAACTGCGCCGCCCAGATCCTTCGACCACTTCAATGAACCGGTTGCCATATCGACGGCATAAATGGTTTTGTCCATCGACGCCTGGAAAACGGTGTCGCTGTTTCCAACCGGCTGCGACCAGAGAGCGCGTTTAGCAGTGAATTTCCACTTCAGGTTGCCGTTCAGATCCAGAGCGTATAGCGTGCCGTCACCGTTGGGGGCAATAATGGTGTCGTTGACTACCAGCGGGCTGGCAATCCAGGGGCCATTCGCCTCAAACGTCCAATTCTCTGCGCCGGTCGCCGGGTTAAGTGAATGGAGGATTTTTTGATAATCACCAGTAATTAGCTGATTATCGACCAGGACCGGCGCCGCGAAATACATGACCCGGGCTGCTTTTTCCGGGAAGCGCCAGATTTGAGAGCCGTCGGTTGCGCGAATGGCATAAACATGTGCCATGTTGGCAACATAAAATGTGTCACCGTTGGTGGAGATCCCCGGCCAGCTGCTCCCGGAAAGCCCCGAGGAACAGGACGTGAGCAGAAGAGCTGCCAGGATCACGGTAAAGATGAGAGTTTTTTTTCTTTTATTCATTCCGTGTGATTGTTAAGCATAAGGTTGAATCCCAATACCCGATTCAAAAAGCAGATCAAGGTACCGGGTCAAAACCGCCTGGATTCCAGGGGTTGCAGCGCAAGACGCGCCAGATGGCCATAACCACGCCGCGCCAGGCGCCGTGTTTGTAGATCGCCTGGTAGCCGTAGTGAGAGCACGAAGGGTAGAAACGGCAGGTATTGGAGGGCAGGGAAGGGGAGACCGTTTTTTGATAAAGGCGAATCAATCCCAAGAAAGGCCAGCGGAAGAGAGTTTGCAGATTAACCGGCAAATCCCGCAAACGCGGCTCATTGGGGTAATCGTTCTCAATCATTCAATTCGGCGCTTTCTCGCTGGAGCAGCCCTGCCCTGTGCAGGACCGAGCTCACACCAGTCGAAATATTGTCAAAATGAGCGACCCCAATGGGTGCACGCGCCAAAAAAATCAAATCCCAGCCAGAAGCCAGGTATGGCAGCAGCCGGTCGATGCTGGCGCGCAGCTGGCGTTTGGCCCGGTTGCGGACAACTGCCGTACCGACCGCCCTGCCGGCTGATACCCCAATGCGGAGAGTTCCTTCTGCATTGGGCAATGCTACCAATACGACCAACGGGTGCTGAAAGGATTTCCCATTTCGCCGCACCCGCGAGAAGTCGGTGGCTTGCCTTAGCCGAAACGCGCGTTTCACCCATGTACCTGTCCGTTTGGTTGTCCTTCCTGCTTCGTGGATGGACCAAGACAGGTGAGCCGCCTACCAGCGTACGTTTTTCTTGACGTGGTTGTTTTTGGACACCGTCAGGTGGACGCGACCACGCAGGCGGCGGCGCTTCAGCACTTCGCGACCATCGGCGGTTGCCATCCGGGCGCGGAATCCATGCACCCGAAGGCGGCGGCGGATTTTGGGTTGATAAGTCCGTTTGGTACTCATTAAACGATCCTTTCAATAAGGAGGTTATGGCACCACTGTGTTCTGCGCAAATCACCAAACATGGAGTAAACCGGGTTGTTTAGCCATTTCCGCAACCCACAGGGCGGTCATGCCAGAAGGCAAGTTGCAATTATACCTTAAGCCTGCTTTATGGTCAAAGAATAATGAGGTTTCTAACGACCGTTGGGTTTTCGCGTCCCGACGAAAAATTTCGCCAATTGCCGCGCCCCCTCGACATCTGTAACCGCCAGGACTTCATCGCCAACCTCGAAAACAGTTGCGCCGCGCGGGACAACCACCTCACCGCTGCGGATAATGGCTGCGATGACGCATTTTTCTGGCAGGGCGATATCTTTAATCTGCTGCCCAATTGCCGGTGCGCCTTCAGGAATTTTCTCCTCGACCAGCGAGTAATTCCCGCGGCGCAGTTTGAGCAAGGTCATCATGTCGCCCATCGACATCTCTTCTTCGATGATCGAAGCCATAATTGATGCCTGGTTCACTGCCACATCCACATTGAATGTGTCATCAAAAAGCCAGGCATTGCGGGGATTATTGATGCGCGCAATGGTGCGTGGAATCTTGAATTTTTTACGGGCCAGAAAGCAAATGATCAGGTTGGCCTCATCCTCGGTGGTGCAGGCCGCCAGAACATCAGCGGTTGCAGCGCCTGCGCCTTCCAAGACAGTTGGGTCAACCGGGTTGCCCTCATAAATGACTTCAGTCGGCAATTCCCGGTGGATGTGCTCAAGCACCGTATGGCGGTTATCGATCAACCGTACCTGATGATTCTCAGCGAGTAAAATTCGCGCCAATTGCGCTCCCGTACGACCGCCGCCAGCGATAATCACATACATATCAGGCCTCCTCTTTACCTTCCAGCCTGGAGCGCAGACGGTTGATTCCATCAAAGGTCGCGCTAAAGTGGATGACATCCTCGGCGTTTAGGATCATTTGTGCATCCGGCAATACGGCTCTCCCGGCGCGGGTCAGAGCGATGGGGACGCAAGTTTGGTCGATTAACAACTCGGCGAGTGTTTTCCCGTCGAATGTCTGCGGAATTTTGAACTCGTAAATCTCGACCTCGCCGTTGCCAGCGGAAAAAACCGAGTAAAAATCAGAGTCATACAGCAGTTCTTCCACCCGTTGGGCACCCCAACTGGTCGAGGAGATCACCTGCAGCCCCAGGTCTTCGTACAGCGACCGCAAACCGGGGTCATAATTGCGGGCAACCACATTGGACACATGATATTTTTGGTGAGCAACCCGTGCCACCACGGCGTTAATGGCATCCGAATCGGTCACAGCTGCCAACCCGTCCGCCGTCTCGATACCCGCGCGAACGAGTACATCCTGTTGCAATCCATTGCCTTCATGGATTCGTCCGATAAAATCAGACGGTAATTTATTGAAGGCAGATTCCTGGGTATCCACAACCGCAACGTTGTTGCCAGCCTTGGAGAGACGATATGCCAGGTCCGCGCCCAACCTGCCGCACCCTACAACGATAATTTTCATGGTTAATCCTTCTATTCGTCCTGATTCCTAGTCCACCTGGTACGGGACAGTGGTGATGATAATATCCTTACGGAAATGGAGCGCAGCGCTCAGTGTGTTGGCGGTTTTGGTGTGCAGCATGTTCGACCACCAGTGGCGCGGCACAAATTCGGGCACGACGATGGTGATGACTTCTTTGGGTTGCCGCAGGTTGTCAATTTCGTCGATATATTCCAGTAACGGCTCAATAAATGTGCGGTATTGCGATTCCAGGATCACTAAGCGGTGTCCATCGCCCCAGATCTCCCACTTTTGTTGAATCCGGGCAGTTTCCTCCGGGTCGATTGAAACATGCACCGCAGTAATGTCATCACTCAGAGTTCGCGCATAGCGCAGCGCAGCCAGCGTCCCGCGGTGAACGCCGCCAAGCGGCAGGATCACTCTCTGTCGGCTTACTTGTGGCGGCGTACCCTGGTTTTCAAGGGACAGATCGCCTGCCAGATTGCGGTAATGACGGCGAATTCCGGAAAACAGAATGACCAGCAACGGGATAATGATGATCACCAACCAGGCGCCCTGGGCGAATTTCGTAATGGCAAACACAAACATAACAAAGCCGGTCAATACAGCACCAATGGCGTTGATAATCATTTTAAATTGCCAACCATTTTCATATGTAAGGGTCGAGCCGCGTTCGATCAGCTGCGCGCCTCCTTTAAGCGCCCCGATTTTCTTCCAGCGCAGCGCCATACCAAACTGCGACAAGGTAAAAGAAAGGAAAACGCCAATCGCATACAGAGGTATCAAACGCGTGACGCTGGCATTGAACACCAGAATGAGCACGGCTGCAACGATAGCCAGGAGAACAATCCCGTTGGAATAAACCAGCCGACTGCCGCGGTAGGCCAGTTGGCGCGGCAGGAAACCATCCATCGCGACGATCGCACTCAGCCGCGGGAACCCGGCAAATGAGGTGTTTGCCGCCAATATCAGGATGATCATCGTGGAAACCACGGTCGCCAGGTAAAAAATGCCGCGATTGCCATAGGCGGTGCGGACAATTTGTGAAATGACTGTTTCTTGTTCTGAAGGAATTGCCTGAATATGCGCAGTCAAGAATGCAATCCCAAGGGTCATCGAGCCAAGAATAAAGGCCATGATGATTAACGTGATGCCGGCATTCCTGGAGCGCGGTTCTTTGAAAGCCGGGATGCCATTGGAAACTGCTTCAACCCCTGTTAGCGCAGAGGTGCCGGATGAGAAAGCGCGCAGCAACAAAAATACGATGGCTCCCTGAGTAACATGCACAGTTTCCAATAAGGGTGGATCAACCACTGTGCCAAGTGATCCGGTGATGTACTTGTACAACCCTACACCGAGCGCTACTAGGGTCGCCACGATGAAAAAATAAGTCGGAATGGCGATGGCATTTCCGGATTCTCTCACACCGCGCAGGTTCATAAGCATGATCAACACCACCATGGCAATCGCCAGCCAGACGCGATAATCTAATAAGCCTGGTACCGCTGATACCAGGTTGGCAACACCAGACGAGATCGACACCGCAACCGTCAGAATATAATCCGTCAGCAGCGCCGCCGCGGCAATTTTGGCGGGTAGTTCTCCCAGATTATCCCGGGAGACGATATATGAACCGCCCCCGTTGGGATAGGCATGAATGGTTTGCTCGTACGAGATAACCACAATGGCCAGCAGGACGATGATGGCAAGCGACAGCGGAAATATATACTGGTAGGCCCCGGACCCCAGTGCAGCAAGGATGACCAGCATTTCTTGCGTGCTATACGCCGAAGATGACAACGCATCCGAGGCAAAAACGGCTAAGCCAACAACAATGCCGATGGTTTGGTGCGGCGCATCAGCGGTCGGTAAAGGTCTCCCAATTAACCACGTCCGCCAGGAAGGCTTGGGCTTGAATTGGGTATCCCGCCGGAGAACGGTTGTACCGCTATTATCTTCAATGTTCATGTTTTATTGGCCGTTTCTTCCTTGACCGAAAATAGACGACAAAGGGAGCGATTATAATGACAATTTAATCCAGCGTCAATTATAATATTAAGGCGTTCTGGTTTCGTATGCCATTGCCGCGTCTTCCAATCCGGGTCATGAGTATGTGTTTGGAACCAACTTTGGGGTTATTTAGCTTCCATTCGAAACCAGGCCCAACCTGCTGCCGTCCCTTGTGACCACAGACACATGAATGTCATCATTATGGCACTATTCCTGTTCAGACAGGAGCGATAATATTGACCAATCCCCCAAGGGCTGGTTAAAAAGACCAACCTATGATTGACTCCATTTTGAGCTAATCAGACTCATCGTGACCGACAGGCTTTATATTGAACCCCCCCACGCTAGGTAACGCTTTCTCCGACCTTAAAAAAGACTGGCTCTATGTGCTTGGCATTTTAGGAGGGGTAGCACTTCCTGTCATTTCAACGCTGGTTGAAATTTCAATCAAAGAATATCCGTTAACCCTGCGCGGCCTGCTTCAAGCCCAAACCCAAAATCAGCTGCTGTGGATCATTGACCTGGCAGCGCTTGTTTTTATGACCTTCATGGTCGGTGGAATCCTGCGTGAGAGTGCACATCAGCAGCGGGGTGAGGAACTAAAGGACCAGCTGGCACTGCGCATATCGGAACTCTATAACCTGAAAGAAATTTCACAGCGCGAGATTCGCGTCCGCCATCGCGCTGAAGCCAAAATCACCCGCGCTAAACGCGAATGGGAAGCCACCTTCGATGCCATATCCGATTTGATTATCCTGGTTGACGCTTCCGGGAAAATCATCCGCTGCAACCAGGCTACCATCCAAAAACTGGAGACCACTTTTCAGGAAATCATTGGCCAATCGATCGAGAAAGTATTCCCAGGCGTGGTAGAGCCAATTCAGAAGCGGATCATCAATAAAACCCAGGTCATTCCGATGCCCTCGCAATTTGGTTGGTTTGAGGTAACCAGCTTTCCCTTCCCCCTCACCAGCGAACAGCAGGGCACGATATACATTTTCCATGATATTAACCAGCGAAAACGCAACGAAGCTGAAATCCAGCGCCAGAAGCAATATTTCGAGGCTATTTTCCAGAACAGTCCGGTCGCCATTGTCACTTTGGATCGGAGCAGCGGCATTGTCACCAGCAACCCGGCATTCGAGCGATTGTTCGGCTACTCGCCGGTTGAAGCAGCCAGCCGCAAACTGGATGAATTGATCACACCGCCCGATTTCCAGGCTAATGCCCAGGAATACACCCGGCGCATTCGCAACCGCAATGTTCATTACCAGGTGAGCCAGCGCGTGACTCGCAGCGGAGAGACGATTGAGGTTGAAATTTTTAACGTTCCAGTCGTCGTCAACAATGAACAATTAGGTACGCTGGTCTTATTTCATAACATCACTGAATTGGTGCAATCGCGGCGCAAGGCCGAAGAAGCCGACCTGGCAAAGAGTGAATATCTGGCAAATATCTCGCACGAAATTCGCACTCCCCTTAACGGGTTGATTGGAATGTTGAATTTAACGATTGAAACCGACCTCTCGTCCAGCCAGGCTGAATACCTTAAAACAGCTTCCGACCAGGCAGAGTCGCTGTTAGGCCTGCTCAATGATGTCCTCGATCTCTCGAAGATTGAAGCCCGGCGCATGTCCCTGGAAGAAACAAATTTTGATTTGCGCACCGTAATGGAAAATGTCGCCTTGACCATGGCGCAACGCGCTGGGGATAAGGGTCTGGAATTGGTCTGCATCGTCCCGCCGGCTGTCCCAACTGCGCTGCGTGGCGATCCCAACCGGCTGCGGCAGGTGTTGACTAACCTGGTAGCCAATGCGGTCAAATTTACCGAAAAGGGTGAAGTTGTTCTCGGTGTGCACCAAGAATCGCAAGCGGGGTCGAAAGTAATCCTCGGGTTCTCGGTGCAGGATACTGGCATTGGTATCCCGAACGAACGTCAGGCTGCTATTTTTGACCGGTTTGCCCAGGCATCCGATTCAACCTCGCGTAAATACGGCGGCACAGGCCTGGGATTATCCATCTCCGCCCAACTGGTTGAATTAATGGGCAGCAAGATTACCCTTAAGAGCAAACCTGATCATGGTAGTGTCTTTTCTTTTGATGCTGGCTTTGAACAGACGGGTGAAAACGAACCGCTACCCGCTGATTTGAAACGCCGGGCGAAAGACCTGCGGGTTTTGATCGCCGATTCCAACGCCAACAGCCGGTCCAACCTGACTTTGTTGCTGGAAGGGATGGGATGTAAAGCGGTGGGAGCCGGCAATCCTGCTGCGATACAAACCCGCCTGGAAAAAGCCGATAGCAGCGCTAAACCCTATCAGCTGCTAATTCTCGATCATCGCCTTTCCGGACCACAGGACTACCGCCTGGTTGAAAGCTTACGCCAGGATCCACGCTACCAACACCTGAAGATTATTTTATTATCCCGGCTGGGAGATACGATCTCCGAGGCTAAGTTCAAAGAACTGGATATCAGCGGGGTGGTGTTGAAACCAGTCCGCTGGCAGCCCTTGCAACTCATCCTGTTGGATTTGTTGACCCCGCCTAAGAAACGGACGGGGCAGCTGCCAGCCCTGCCGCCCGACAACCGCGCCAGCCAGGCGATGCAAACCGCCCACCCGCAGGAAGTGCTGCTGGTAGAGGACAACCCGGTCAACCGCAAAGTGGTCATCAATTTACTTGAAAAGTTTGGCCACACCGTCACGGTGGCCGATAACGGGCGCAAGGCGCTGGAAGTGTTCGAAGTTCGCGGTTTTAATGTGATTCTGATGGATGTTCAAATGCCGGAGATGGACGGTCACGAGGCCACCCAGCGCATTCGATCCATTGAACGCGGCGAGCACCATACCCCCATCATCGCCATGACCGCCAACACTTTCACCAGTGATATCCAGCTCTGTTTCTCCAGCGGGATGGATGCCTATCTTTCCAAACCGCTGCGGCCGCAGGAATTATTTAACGCCATCGAACAGTGGTCACTACCCGTGCCCGAAAAACGCCCCTGGATGGACCGCGCCCCGAGCCTGATAACCAGCACTCCGCCAACCACTGCTGCCCCTGGTGAGGAAAAAGCTACCGGCGAAATCACTGACATGGATTTTGCAGAATTCTCATCCGCCTTTGACCACCTGGTGCTCTCCACAACCGAAACGGCGGGTGTGACCCCGCCCGAAGCGGTCTCGGCCCAGGATGAATTTATCGCCCGCGCGGTCTCAGGCGCGCACCCTATTCCAATGGGTGATCCGCAATACTTGCAGAGCATCCTGCCGCGTTTTGGCAATGACCTGTCCTTTTTTGTGTTGACATTTAATGAGTTTGTCCAGCAATGCCGTTCCCATCTCCCCGAAATTCGAGCTGCTATTCAAAAAGGGGATGCACCCGCGGTAAAATTGCTCGCGCACAATTTGAAAGGTGTGGCAGCCAATTTTGAAGCTGCACAAATCACCGCACTGGCCCACGAATTGGACATTATGGCCGGGCAAGGCGACCTGAGCCGCGCGCCCGAATTGGCAACCGCGATCGAAAATGAAATTCCTGTGCTTGAAAAAAATCTTCAGGATTTAAAAGCGCGTAATTAATTCCCCCTTTCAACAAGGACCCTCATGCCGACTATCTTACTGATTGACGACGAAGTCATCTTCCACCGCATGATCGAACACAGCCTTCAGCCGTTAGGGCACTCGGTTCATTGCGAGTTAACCGGCATTGCCGGCCTGGCAGCGGCCGCCCGTTTACGCCCGGATGTCATCATCACGGACCTCAACCTGCCCGATGTTTCCGGTTATGAGGTTACCCGCCGGCTGCGGCGCGACCCGGCTTTTGCCCAAACGCCCATTTTGGTTTTGACCAGCCAATCCGGGCTGCAGGATAAACTTGCCTCTTTTGAAGCTGGCGCTGATGACCACATCACCAAACCATTCGAGCCGGTTGAATTAATAGCCCGCATGAATGTGCTGTTGCGCCGGGTCGAGATGTTCCGGCAGGCGCTGCCAGCTAACGCACCTGTGCGCCCGCCAAAAACCGCCCGTTTGATTGCCGTACATACCCTGCGCGGCGGGGTCGGCAGTTCACTCCTGGCGGTCAATCTGGCCTTAGGGTTGAACGCGCTCTGGGCAACACCAACGGCGCTGCTCGACCTGGTTCTGACAGCCGGGCAGGTTGCGCTTCTGCTCAACATGCCGCTCAAACGCACCTGGGCTGATCTGGCGGAATACAAACCGCAGGAAATGGATTTTGAGATCCTGCAATCGATTATTGCGCATCACAGTTCGGGATTGAATTTCATCGCAGCGCCAACTTACCCCACCGATGCTGAAGGGCTGTCGAACGACGCTTTCACAACCTCGCTGCGCCTGATGCGCCCTGAATATGATTACCTGGTCGCCGACTTGCCGCATGACTTCTCGGAAGTATCGTTATTGACCCTGGATGCAGCGGATGTAATTTTGCTGGTGATTGCCCCGGAATTATCCTCTATCCGGGCGGCAGCAGCGGCATTGGACACCTACAACCGGCTGGGTTATGCCCCCGATAAAGTCCGCCTGGTGCTCAACAATATTTTTCCACGCGGCGGTCTGCCGCGCGAGCGCATCGAACAGGCCTTGAACAAGCAAGTCACCATCACTTTGCCCTATGCCCCCGATATCCTCATCCAGGCTATCAACTTAGGCCGCCCGATTATCCAGGAAGAACCCGGCGAAGCGCTGTCAATCCTTCTGGAAGATTTCGCCTTTTACCTGAGCCAGGAACAGCATAAAAAGACCCGTCCGGACAAGCCAACCCAAGCCTGGAAACGGGTATACGACCGCTTTATTCAAGCGCGAAATAAGCGGGAAAAGAACAAATAGATTACTCGATCAGGCTGCCTGCCAGACCCTGATCAGTCAAGCGGTCAAGGCGTACCCGGCTTATCTTATTCCACAATCGCTGCGGCGAGTGAACCTCAACCCTGAGGTAATTGTCCGTTAAACCGTGCAGCTTCCATCCGGCGGGGCCGTAGACATTGGTTGCCTCCCACAAGACAGACACTTCGGTACCAAGATGCTGCGCGCAAAAGGCGGTTGAGGATTCTGCCAGCACCTGGCGCATTTGTTCGCTGCGGTGACGCGCAATGGGACCGGGTACCGGGTTGCTCAGCCGGACAGCCGGCGTACCGGGGCGCGCGGAATAGCTGAAAACATGCCCGCCCATAAATTCCATTTCCTGCACAAAGGCCAGGCTCTCGGCAAATTCGACTTCATCCTCGCCGGGGAAACCGACAATCAGGTCGGTGGTCACCGCCATGCCAGGAGCCGCCTGTCGGGCCACTGCGATCAACTGCCGGAATTCTGCCGGGGTTGTGTGTCGCGCCATACGGTGCAGCGTCTGTTCGCTGCCTGACTGCAACGGCAGGTGCAAATGCCGGCACAGGCGCGGATTTTCCCATAATTGGAAGAAATCCTCATCCAGATCCCAGGGCTCAAGTGAGGAAAGGCGCAGGCGTTCCACGTCGGTTTCCTGCAAAATCGTCCGGATCAGGTCGCGCAAATGGCTACGCGGTGAAAAGTCGTACCCCCAGGAACCCAAATGCACCCCCGAAAGCACTACCTCGCGCGTTCCTCCCGCCAGTGCAATCTGGATATCGCTCACCACCGTCTGAATGGACTCGCTGCGGCCTGCTCCCCGGGCGATGCGGGTGATGCAAAAAGTGCAGTGATTGTCGCATCCGTCCTGGGTCTTGATGAACGCGCGGGTGCGCAAATGCGAACCGGGCAATGGTTCGCGCGCCACCGGTTCCAGGTCAAATTCCTCCAATGGCGCGTCCAACACCTCAGCCACCAGCCGGTCCTTATCCCGGTTGGAGACTACCCGCCGGACCTTCGGCAAAGTTGCGGCGCTGGCCGGTTCGAGCGTTGACCAGCAGCCAGTTACGACGATCTCTCCCGCTCCCAGGCGGGCTGCCTGCCGGATTTTTTGGCGTGAATCGGAAGCGGCGGCACTGGTGACGGTGCATGTGTTAACCACAACCAGTTCGGCCTCACCCGCCGTATTTACGATGGTGTGGCCAGCTGCTCTAAATTGGGCGGCAAATCGTTCAATTTCGCTCTGGTTTAACCGGCAGCCAATTGAATCGAGAAATATCTTCATACCTTCAGGGTTTTAAGACAAAGAAGTTGTCAAATAAGATCTCCACTCCAGGTTGACTGTACGAGCCAGCGATTAAACCAACGTCGCCTACAGTTAAATCCGCGTCTTCGACCTCCAGGAATTTCTCCTGGTTTACAAACAACGTCAACCGGGACCCGACGCAGTCAGCGCGAATCTGGTTGGTGGCTTGCCCCTGCTGGATCATGGAGCCGTACTCCAATCCATCCGGGCTGTTCAAAGTTTGGTAAAGGCCGTCCTTGACTTTGATGATGCCGCCGTACCCGTCACTGCTGACCAAAAAAGCATAGAAATTATACTTGTTCTGGAAACGGCACAGCAGACCAAAATCATTATCCGTCGGACCTTCGATTAACGTGGCTTCCACCGCCAGGGTGGAATCGCTAAAACGCTGCCCAGGCAGCGACCAGTAATCGTAATTTGCTTCGTTGATGTGGAACCGCAGACCTTCTGAAGCATACGATATGGTTGCGCTTTCAGATAACCACACCTGCCAACCCGATTCGGGGTTGCTAAAATTGTCAAAATAAACCACGCTGCCAGGGTCAATGTCTGCCAGTGCAGAACTCGTGATGCGATCCTCGAGATTGCACCCGCTCAAGACCAGGGTCGTCAGTGCGATTATGAGCACCAGCATGGTTTTATAATTCATTCCGCAACTCCTTGGATGCTGACGGCGGCAAGAATTCGATGCCTGTCAGTACTGATTTGGAGGATGGTGCGGTGAACGGATCGATCGGCGGTTTATTGACCGGGAAAGTGCTTGTCAAGCAGCCGCTGCGCCTGGAGGGCGATCGTTGGATCGGTGTTCTGAGCAGCAGCCGCTTTTAACAGGGGAAAAGCCAGGATAAAGCGGTTTCCGGCGAGGTAAACTTGCGCCAGGTGAAGCTGAGCTGCCTCGAATTCGTCATCCTCTGCCAGCGCTAGTTGCAAGAATTGTTCCGCCTTTTCCAGATCGCCTTGCATCAGGTAAACCCACCCGGCAGCATCCAACACTTGCCGATCTTTGGACGCCAACGCAAGCGCCTGCTCGATGGCTGGCTGTGAATAGGCGTCAAAGTCAAAGCCGTATGTGGCGGAAAATACTGCCAGCGCTCGCCACAATTGAGCATTAACCGGTTCAATCTCGACCGCACGTTGATAGGCTGCCATGGCTGCCACAAGGTCACCGGCCTGTGCCTGCGTGCTGCCTATTTCTGCTTGCCAGCGGCCTTCGTCAGGGTGGTTAGCCGCTAATTTTTGGAGATATGCCAGCACGACGATAGGCTTGTTCTGACGGCTCCAGTACAGCGTCAAAGCGGATAACACGATATCCGAATTTGGCGCGATGCTCTTGGCACGCAGTAGATCCGTCCAGCCGTCCTTGCCAAGCTGCTGACGGGATTCACCCAGGAATGCCCAGGCTTCAGCATACTCGGGCGCGAGTTTTACCGCCACCTGAAATGCTGTCTCCGCTACGTCCCACTGTCCCAGGTCTCCCAACCGCTGCCCGATCAGCACCAACTGATAGGGGCGGTTATTTTGCAGCGCTGCCTGTCCTAGCACTTCCAATAAATGGCGGGAATATTCGGCTTCTACGCCTTCGCCATTGCCGGCGATAGCCAGCGGACGAGCAGCGTCAGCGATGCTGCGTGTTGATAGCAGCATACCAGTCAACCAGGCTGCCTGGACAGATTCTGGCTCGAGTTCCAGCCAGCGCTGCGCCGTTTGCAGCGTTCTGTCCCAATCGCCAGCCGTGCGTAAACGGTCAGCCGCGGCTGCCAGCTGAGCAGCATCTACGGTCGGAAGACTGGCCAATTTAGCCCAGGTTCCTCTGGCTGCAGCCGGATCGCCTGTTTGCTGGTAGCTGTCGCCCAGGTTCAGCAGTCCACTGGCGGAAATTTTTCCATTTTCGTCAGCTTCCTCGTAACTGGCAATTGCCTGGGAGTAATCTCCTGCAAAAAATTCCAACTCGCCAATTCTTTCGAACAAATCGCTGCGCTGCGGTTGATATTCCAAGACCTGGCGGAAGTATTTGGCCGCTTCTGCGGGCATGCCGATGGCGCCAGAGAGATGCGCCCGCTGCCAGGCGTCTGCCAACCGGACCGGGCGAGGAGCAATCGGAAATAACCCCATTACCAGCACCGGGGCGATGACCAAAATTGGTAATAAAACCCGCTCGAACGATTTCATCAGGCTAATTATACGCGCGGAGAATATCCGTCACCACGCCAGCACGACCCCGCCGGATTTATGGATGGTAAATCCGCCTTTGTCGCGAATCTCACCCGCCACCCATTGCTCGATGCCAGTCAGCCCTTCCGGATCAAAATGCCAGATGCCCACCATCGAACGGATGTAGTCCATTAACGCAGCCGCATCTGTGACGAATAAACGATCGACAAACGGAACCACCTCGACATGGTCAAAACAATCGCCCAGAATACGCGGCGCATTTTCCAGGCCGTAGCGCGCGGTGAAATCATATTGTTGACTGACCCGCAACCCGAAACGCTGCATCAGGTCATGCAATTCAATCATGTGCGTGCGGCCATTGGTTGCCGCGCAAAGCCGACCGCCCGGAATCAACACGCGCCGCAATTCACGCACTGCCAGCGGGATATCCGGCACATGGTAGAGCATGTAATTGGCAATTACCTGCTCAAATTGACCGTTGGAAAAAGGCAGGTGTTGCGCGTCAGCTGCGGCAAAGCGAAAGCGCGCATCATGGTTGAGAGTCGCTCGGGCGGCTGCTGCCATACCGGCTGAGAGATCCAGCATGGTCACCGGGAGAACATCCGGAAGCCGCGGTAGATTGGTGCGCCAGATTTCCCCTGTGCCGCAGCCGACCTCCAATATTGGCATTCCAGCCTGCAAATCGAGGATATCGTACATCCATTCGAAATAAACGGTTGGATTGACACTGAACCGCCGGTGCAACTGAATGCGGGCATCCAGGTGGTCGCCCTGGCGATACTGCTCGTTTTTCAGGTAATTCTGGACAGAAATCGGATCCATGAAATTGTCCCCAATTTTAGTCTTAATTGTCCGGCGAGATTCTTGACATGCCTATTAAACCATGATAACCTTGCGGGCTGATGGATTTGGCTGAAATGCCAGATAATTTCTACCTAGTAAGATGGAGTAAAGCATGTCAGAACGTTTTGTTGGAACAGTTAAATGGTTCAACCCTGCCAAGGGGTACGGTTTTATCGGCCGTGAAGATGGGGAAGATGTCTTCGTACACTTTTCCGCTATCGATATGGATGGCTACAAGCAGCTCAAAGAAGGCCAGAAAGTGGAGTTTTCAATTGAGAAGGGGAACAAGGGTTTACAGGCAGCCGCGGTTACCTCTGTAGAGTAAGTCGCCCCAGAAAATTAAATATAAACTGCGCCACAATGTGGCGCAGTCTTTTTTTAACCGCCGCGCATCCCCAAAATGATGCCGCCGATTTTTACCAGTTCGGTCAGCGTGACGCGCCAGCCTTCCTGGCTGAACATCCAGGTGACGGGTTGATACCAGTGGTCGCGGGCTGCAACTACCCGCACCTTTACTCCCTCAGTGCCAAGTTCACCGGCGAACAAAATTCGGGCACGCAAGGTGTGGTAAGGATCGGTCACTACCAACACTGAATTGAACCCGGCGCTTTTGGCCAGCTTAGCCACTTGCCGGGCTTCATCATAGGTACTGGTGGCCGTACCGGTTGCGGTCTGAATCTGGTAGGAAGGCACACCGCCCTTCACCAACTGGCTGCGGGTCTCGCTCAACGTGGCAATGCTACCGCGCCCGGATGTCTGGGTTAATACAATCGTTTCTGCCGCACCATCCTTGAATAATCGGGCTGCTTCGGCGTTACGCACTTTACCGCCGCCGCTTAATAGGACAATAGCATCGGCTTTTTTATTCGAATCCGAGGTGACCAGCAGCATCCCGATGAAAACCAGGATTAAATAGATCCCGGCAACCAGTAATAATGTACCGCTAACGAATTTTGCAAAACACCCCCCGACAGTTTTTTCAGGTTGGTTTGTCAATCGATGAAATTAACCTTTCACTATTTCGCCGGAACATTCTCCAGCGCTTGTCGGATACGCTCTAATCCCTCGAGTAACACGCTGCGGGGACAGGCAAAATTGAGCCTCACATATCCGATTCCAGCCGTACCAAATTCTTTACCGTCATTCAGCCCCACCCTGGCGTGTTTAACCAGGTATTCACAGGACGTAGGTTCTAGATTGTAAGCCCGTAAGTCGATCCAGGCAAGGTAGATGCC
Source organism: uncultured Anaerolineaceae bacterium (assembly GCA_937863605.1). Taxonomy (GTDB): domain Bacteria; phylum Chloroflexota; class Anaerolineae; order Anaerolineales; family Anaerolineaceae; genus Bellilinea. Next base: position 20,404 of record CALMGN010000034.1, on the reverse strand, counting down.
TTCCGGGATGGTCATGCGCGCCCGAGGCAAGCGGGTTTTGATGAAGTCGACTAGAAAATCCCGGTTGCCTTCCAGATAAGTCAATAGCTCCGCCAGCCAATCCTGCCCCTCGGCATAGGCGGCGCGGGCAGCGATCATCCCCATCAAATTAGCTCCGTGTACCAGTCCGTGGCGGGCATTGTTGAAGGATTTGCGCAGTTCGGGGTTTGTTATGATAGCATACGAGCAGCCCAGCCCCGGGACGTTGAACGTCTTGCTGGGGGCCATCAAGGTAATGGTATTGGCAGCGATTTCAGGCGAGAGTGATGCAACCGGTGTGTGGCGGTGCCCGCTATAAACCAGATCGGAATGAATTTCATCCGAGCAAATCGGCACGTTGAAGCGCTGGCAAATTTCCGTTATGCGTTCGAGCTCAGCCCGGGTAAAGACCCGTCCGACCGGGTTGTGCGGGTTGCACAGCAGGAATAGACTCGGGCGTTGTGCAATCGCGGCTTCAAAGCGTTCCCAATCTATGCTGAAATGGCCGTTTTCATCTTGCAGCAAATCAACTGTCACCTGGGTCAGGCCGGCATTCTTTGCGACCTCAAAAAACGGCATATAGACCGGGGTCAAAAAAACTAAACTGCCGCCTGGCTGTGAAAGCGCCTGCGTTGCCAGATTAAACGCGATCACTACTCCGGGCATCAAGACGATCTGCTCGCTCTCCACTTGCCAGCCGTAAAGGCGTCTCAAGTGAGCTTGAATGGCTTCCACCAGGCCTGGCTCGGTTTTAGCATAGCCGTAAATGGGATGCTCCACTCGGGTTTTGAGCGCCCGGGTAACCGCTGGCGGGACCGGAAAATCCATATCCGCCACCCACATAGGCAGCACATCCTCTGGAAACAGGTTCCATTTGATGCTCTCGGTGTTTCGGCGGTCGTAACGGTGGTCAAATTGAGAGGTCATGTTGTACTCGGAGGTAGGGGGGATTAGGACAGCGCAAAGATTATATACCCGGCGGCCGGATACTGTCGAGACGCGCAAAAGACGCGCGAAAACTGGTATACTGATGGTCAACACTTTCTCCCAGGCGTAATCAATGACGACTCGCACCCAAACCCCACCTCCCCTTCAGGTTCTGACCTCGCCCGATTGGCAGGATTATGAGTTGCTGGACTGCGGCGATGGGCAAAAATTGGAGCGCTTCGGCCCCTACCGCCTGCTGCGCCCCGAACCTGAAGCCGTCTGGCGGCCCAGCCTGCCGGAACGCGAGTGGAGCAAGGCGCATGCGGTCTTCAAACCGTCTCCGGAGGAAAATGGCGGACACTGGCAGTTGCTGCAAAAACTACCAGAACGCTGGACGATGCAGTACAAGCAGCTGCGATTTTATGTCCAGACCACGGCCTCACGCCACCTGGGGGTTTTCCCAGAGCAAGCCGCCCAGTGGGATTGGATTACGCAGCAAATTGTGTCCAGCCGGCGGCCCTTGAAGGTCCTCAACCTGTTTGGCTATACCGGCCTGGCAACGCTGGCAGCGGCGCAGGCAGGCGCTGCGGTCACCCATCTGGACGCATCGCGTAAAGTTGTGCAGTGGGCCAATGAAAACCTGACTTTTTCCAATCTGGGTGACCGGAGCGTGCGCTGGATCGTAGATGACGCCCTCAAATTCGTGCAACGCGAAGTGCGGCGCAATTCAACCTACGACGGCATCATCCTTGACCCGCCCAAATTTGGCCGCGGCCCAAAAGGCGAGGTGTGGGAATTCTACAAACTGCTGCCCAACCTGCTGGATGCCTGCCGCCAGATTCTTTCACCCCAGCCCGTATTCGTTGCCCTGACCGCTTACGCTGTGAAAGCCTCGCCGCTGACGTTGTACTACGCCGTACAGGAGATGTTGACCGGTAAAGCCGGTACGCTTACTGCCGGTGAAATTGCCTTGACCGAGAAAAGCGCCGGTCGTCTGCTTTCCACCGCTATCTTTGCTCGCTGGACCAGCATAGAATAAATTCTCTTAGGAGATTCGCCGCATGACAAACACCCCCACCATTACCTTAATTGGCCCCGGCGTTATGGCCGAAGCGGTCATCAGCGGGTTGATCCGCAACCAGGTCACTGAACCCTCCAAAATTACCGCTGCCGGTCCACGCACTGAGCGTGGTGAGGAGTTAATCGAACGCTACGGCATCCTGTTCACGACGGACAATAAAGCCGCGGCCAAGGGAGCAGAAATTGTCATTCTGGCGGTAAAACCCCAGCGGCTGCAAGGCGTTTTAGCTGGTTTGCGCGGCAGCATCGACCCTCAGGCCCTGGTTTTGTCGATCGTTGCCGGCGCCTCCATCCAGACCATTTCGCAGGCGCTCTCACATCCGGTGGTAGTGCGCGTCATGCCCAACACTCCGGCGCAAATCGGACAAGGCATTTCGGTCTGGACTGCGTCATCCGCAGTCACATCCATCCAACGGGATTTGGCGCAGCGCATATTGACCGCCCTTGGGCAGGAGATTTTTGTCGAGGACGAAAATTTACTGGACATGGCAACCGCCTTGTCCGGCACCGGCCCGGCGTACGTCTTCCTATTTATGGAGGCGTTGGTCGATGCCGGCGTGCATCTTGGCTTTCCGCGCCGGATCTCCGAGGCGTTGGTGCTGCAAACCCTGCGCGGCTCGGTTGAATATTACGCACAAAAGAAAGATCACCCGGCGCACTTGCGCAATGAGGTGACCTCGCCGGGAGGTACTTCGGCGGCGGCACTTTATTACCTGGAAAAAGCCGGGTTTCGCACCGCGATCAGCCGCGCAATCTGGGCAGCCTACGAGCGCTCGCAGGAATTAGGGAGGGGTAAGACCAGCACCCCGCCGGAGAAGCAGGGGAATTAATCCAGGAGGCCGAAAATGGGACTTTACATATTGGACGATACGTTGAGCGTCGAGGTATTCTACGATCGGTCCGATGACCAGTTCAGCGATAATGTTTGCCTGTGCCTGTGGGAATCCTGCCCCACGGATGAAAAAATTTTAATTGCCGACGAGACGAATGTTTTCTTGACCCCCGACCAGGCGCGTGAATTGGCAAATATGTTGTTAAAAGCAGTGGAAGCCAGCGAGCAGAATCACAAAAAACCATAAACTGATTAACCCAAATAATTTGTTTACACAACCCAAAATATTCTTATAATAAATTATGAGAATTTTCACAATGCCAGGGGAGGGCTTCATGGACAGCACTGTTCGGCAAATTCTAAAAGAAAAAGGCGACGTGGTCTGGTCGGTTGCACCAACGACGACGGTTTTCGAAACCTTGCATCTGTTGGCAGACAAGGATATTGGCGCGGTTGTCGTGATGGACAAAGACAAACTGGTGGGGATTTTCTCGGAACGCGATTATGTGCGTCAAGCGATCAGGGATGTTGAGACCATCAAACACCGCCCGGTAGCTGATTTTATGACCCGCGATGTGGTCACCATCACCCCCGAGGAGACGGTCAAAGACTGCATGTTGTACATGACCGCGCACCGCATCCGCCACCTGCCCGTAGTCGAAGATGAGAAATTGGTCGGCATCATCACCATCGGCGACGTGGTCAAGACTGTCATCTCCGACCAGTCGCAGCTGCTGGAAGAGATGGAAAATTTCATCAGCGGGCGCTACGGCCGGTAAGACACAATCCCCGTTTGCCAAAAATTTTAATATTATTGAACGCTAACCAGAGGGGACCTTAAATCTGGCACAATGGGTCGGACCGGTTAGCATTTGTACGCACTCTTCCATTTAACAATAACTATTAAACCTGCCGAATTAGCGCGGTGTAAAATTTACATGCGTCAATAATCTGGCTCACTTTGCAGTGTTCATTGAGCATGTGGGCTAGCTTATACTCCCCGGGCCCAAACCCAATGGTTGGGATGCCCATGCTTACGCTTGTCACTGCATTCGTGCTAAAATCCCAAAAATCGAATTTGGCGGGGTCGGTGCCAAAGACTTCGCGATAAGCGCGGACGCAGCCCTGGGTCAACCCATGATCCTGGTCAATCTTCCAGGCCAGATGGAACGGCTCATAGCGGATATCCATTCCGGTCCAGCTTTTCCGGAATAGGGTTCCCACCTCCCAGGCGGCATTTTTCCCCTGGATGATTCCGTCCATTTCCTTAAGGATCGATTCCTTCGTCTCGCCGGGTGCCATTCTGCGATCCAGATACACTTCGCATTCCGACGGCACGGCATTTAAGGAAGCGCTGGTACTGGAAATCCGCGACATCACCAGCGTGCCCCGGGGTATGGCCTGTTTCATCAAGTCGGCGTTAGCCCTCTCGACACGCTGGATGATCTCAGCCATTTCATAAATGGCATTCATCCCCTTTTCCGGAGCTGACCCGTGAGCGGAAACTCCTCTGGTTTTGATGACGATTTGAGCTTTGCCTTTATGCCCCAGAGAAATCAAGTTTTCCGATGGTTCACAGATGACCATGTAGTCGGGCTTGATCTGGCATTCCTTGAACAGGTGTTTTAAGTTTTCCCCATCGCAATCTTCTTCAAAAACGGTGCAAGAAACGTAAATGGCCTTGCCGGAATCAAATCCTAATTTGCGGGCAATCACACCGGCATAGATCGATGCCGCTGCCCCGGACTTCATATCGACCGAGCCTCGTCCACACAGAAAGCCATCTACAATCGTCCCGCTGAATGGGGGAATGTCCCATTTTTCTTCGTCATTGACCGCTACCGTGTCAACGTGCGAGTCAAACATAATGGATTTTTCGCCATTACCAATACGACCGACCACATTGCCCATCGCATCGATGCGGACGTCATCATAGCCGAGTGCCTTCATTTTCTGCGCAATAACCCGAACAATTGGCTCTTCCTGCCCGGAAATACTTTTAATTCGAACCAGCTCCTGGGTGAAAGCGATCAGGTCCTGCTGCTCTTGCGGAGTCATCCAATCAGTAATATTCATGCATGCCTCATCATAGATAATTCTCAAATGAGTTCCCCTCCCGAACACACGCCTCATGTGAATGGAAAAATGAACGTGATAATTATATAAACAATTGGCTTTTTATCATTCAATTCGTGAACAATCCTTATGGTTCAAATTTAATTTCGGTCATTTTCTGGTTTGACATTTTCCACAACCGACCCTAAACTAGCTTCATGCTTGCCCGAGTGTACTCCTGCGCGGTCGTTGGTCTGGAAGGCGTCATTGTAGAAGTCGAAGTTGACTTTGGCCAGGGACTGCCAAAAATGGCCATCGTCGGACTGCCGGATGCTGCCGTGCAGGAAAGCAAAGAACGGGTTTACTCGGCCATCAAAAATGCCGGTTTAATGTATCCGCGCCGTCCGCTGACCGTCAACCTGGCGCCGGCTTCAGTACGCAAAGAAGGCCCAGCCTACGACCTGCCGATTGCCCTCGGCGTTTTGGTAACTACCGAGCAATTGGAGCCTGAAAAACTGGATAAAACCCTGGTCTTAGGCGAGCTATCCCTGGACGGGACAGTGCGCCATGTCCGCGGGGTGCTGCCCATGGCTGCCACAGCCCGGCAGGAAGGTTTTATCCGCATCTTCTGCCCTGAGGTCGATGCGGCTGAAGCTGCCCTTATTCCCGGGCTCGAGGTCATCCCGGTACGCTCGCTCACCGACCTGACCGCCCACCTGTCCGGTTACGCCCCCATCGTTCCCCATCCGCCAGTCGAGGTGGAGGATGTTGAAATTGCCGTCCAGACCGATTTCCGCGACATCAAGGGACAAGAGCACGTCAAACGTGCGCTCGAGGTAGCGGCAGCTGGCGGACACAATTTAATGATGTCCGGTCCGCCCGGAGCCGGCAAGACCCTGATGGCTCGCGCCTTGCCTGCCATCCTGCCACGCATGTCCATCCAGGAGGCATTGGATGTCACCCGCATTTACTCGGTGGCCGACCAGCTGCCGCCGGAGGTACCGTTGATTCGCACCCGGCCGTTCCGGTCGCCGCACCATACCATCAGCCACGCCGGGCTGGTTGGCGGGGGAAATCAACCGCACCCGGGAGAAATCTCACTGGCGCACCGCGGGGTGCTATTTCTGGATGAACTGCCCGAATTTGGCCAGCGCGTGTTGGAAGTGCTGCGCCAGCCGATCGAGGACAAAGTCGTCACCATCAGCCGGGCGCAGGGTTCGCTCACCTTCCCGGCTAATTTCCAACTGATCGCAGCCATGAACCCTTGCCCGTGCGGTTATTTCGGCGACCCGGTTAAACCCTGCACCTGCTCCAACTCGACTGTCACCAAATACCAGAAACGCATTTCCGGCCCATTGTTGGACCGGATCGATATTTACATCGAAGTGCCGCGTGTCGATTACGATAAGCTCTCTGACCAGCGCCTGGGCGAACCATCACAGGTGGTGCGCAGCCGGGTGGAGAATGCCCGGGCGGTCCAACGCCAGCGATTTTCCGAAAACGGCATCTCCGCCAACGCCGAAATGCGCCCGGCAGATATCCGCCATCATTGCATGTTGGATGATACCGGCATGAACCTGATGCGCGCCGCGATGAACCAGTACCAGCTTTCAGCGCGCGCTTATCACCGCATCCTCAAGCTGGCGCGCACCATTGCCGACCTGGGCGGGGTGGAACGCATAGCACCGCAGCACCTGGCGGAAGCGCTGCAGTACCGACCGAGAAGTATCCTGCAGTAACCAGCAAATACCAACTGGTTAAGACTAAACCGTCACCATCAGCCGGGCGCAAGGATCACACACCTTCCCGGCCAATTTCCAACGGATTGCGGCAATGTACCCCTGCCGGTGAAGTTAATTGTCACGGCGAATTTGAGAGTACCAGGAAGTGGTTATATCCATCGCATAAGTATGGTAGATAGATAGAGGATTATTGCCATTGGGGGAAATTGATTATATACTGCACTTAAGATATACATTATTATTGAATCATAATTAGGGGGCAGTTCTCTTTTCGATCTTGCAGAAGGAAGAATGGATGATCCCACCGGAAACCAAGTTTGCGTTAAGCGGTGATGCCAGTATCGCCTATCAAGTCCTGGGGCAGGGTCCAATTGACCTTGTGATGGTTCCAGGCTTTGTATCCCATGTAGAATATGCATGGGAGGATCCTGCCTACGCTCGTTTTCTTCAACAACTGGCTTCATTTTCCAGGCTGATTTTATTTGACAAACGTGGCACAGGACTCTCCGACCGGATCACAGGCATTCCGACGTTGGAACAGCGGATGGATGATATGCGAGCTGTGATGGACGCAGTCGGCTCTACGCGGGCGGCGTTGTTTGGCGTTTCGGAGGGTGGTTCCATGAGCATATTGTTCGCTGCTACCTACCCAGAGCGCTCCTCCGCCTTAGTGCTGTATGGCACCATTGCCAAAGGCAGGCTCGTGGATGACCTAAGCGGGGCAATGACGCACGAACAAGATCAGGAAAGGGATAATGTATGGCGGAACGGATGGGGCGGTCCGATTAATATTGAATACATGGCGCCTTCGGTTGCCCACGACGAGCGCTTTCGCCGATGGTGGGCGAAATTCTTACGACTTAGTGCCGGACCGACCACAGTGATCAATCTGCTTCGGTTGTATTCACAAATCGATGTCAGCGCCATCTTGCCGACCATACATATTCCGACACTCGTCTTGCATCGCACCAATGATTTGGCGATAGAAATTGAGCAAGGGCGATACCTGGCTGAACATATCCCTGGGGCAAAATTAGTGGAACTGGCTGGAGAAGATCACGCTTGGTGGGTTGGCGATACGGAATCGATAGCCAATGAGATTGGAGAATTCCTGACCGGGAAGCGACTAACGGTAGAACCTAATCGGGTATTGGCAACGGTGCTTTTTACAGACATTGTGGACTCAACCAAGCGGGTGGCAGAAATTGGTGACCACCGTTGGCGTGACTTGATAGGCGATCACCATGCCACGTTATCCGTAGAAATCGACCGTTTCAGAGGCCGCTTCGTGGAAAGCACAGGTGATGGCTGCTTGGCGACCTTTGATGGCCCAGGCCGCGCCATTCGATGTGCCTTAGCGCTCAGCGACGAATCCCGACGAATGGGACTTGAGATTCGGGCAGGACTGCATACCGGAGAGATTGAACTTATGGAAGAGCGGATTGGCGGGCTAGCTGTGCATATTTCCGCACGAGTTTTAGCGCAAGCACAGGCGAATGAAGTTTGGGTCTCACGCACGGTAAAAGATTTGGTGGTTGGCTCAGGTTTTGAGTTTAGTGATCGAGGCGATTTTCGTCTTAAGGGTATTCCTGGTGAATGGCGTTTGTTTACAGTACAACGTTGAGAGCATGCGGAAAGCAACTGCCAAAACCAGCTCGTAGCCGTCATGAACCCTTGCCCGAGCGGTTCACTATCAAGGCAGGTTTGAAATAATCCGAACCTGGTCTTCGGGACACAAAATGAAATAGGTACTTTGGAATTTACTTTATAGTTTTTATAATTTAAAATGCGCTGCGGTCCGCGCTAAGCCAAATTACCTTTTGGTAGGTTCAACCCCCCTCGTGAAAGAATTATGTGCGTTGTTAAAGGGGAGGTTTACCTCTCACTATATATATCCAATCAAATCAAAATCATAAACCATACATGTTCGGATAGGATGCTCAATGGTCTTCAATGCGTATGTTTTGGAAGTCGATCATCCCGAGCAGACTCTTATAAAAATTCTTCACCCAGGGTTTGACCAGATGTGCATATCGACTGACATAGATAAGTGGTAACACTAAAGCTTGATCTACAACGAGCAGACGGTTTGCCTGGCGGAACATGGCCATGCGTTTTACCCGGTCGGGTGCGCACGTGGATGGGGAAAGTTTATTTGCATAATTTAGATCAATTATAGTAATTAGGTGTAATATATAAACAATCTGATATTAACCAGAACATTGGTACGTCATTTTTTTTATTCGTTAGGCAGTTGTTACCAGGGAGTAATATATCTGCGGAAATGGAAAACCATAATGGTTACCGGGCTGTGAATGAAAATTGCGGTGCCCATTGGATTGTCGACTAAAGTGGCAACTCTTTCGCATGAGGAGATAGTAATCAACTATTGATAATACTTTACAGCCTTTTCCTCATCGTATAATTGGCCTTGTGCCCCTTTCAACAACCCTTAACTAATCAATGTTTTAAAATGGAGCATACTCATGTTTACAAATAATTTATTTCGGAATGCCGGATGGTTGGCGTTCGCGAGCGCAGTGCTCATGGTCGCAGCAGTAGCATCTTTCTTCTTTAACTCCACCATCGGAGGGATCTTCATGTACCTCTTCTTCTTGCTGCTAATCGGTGTCTTCTACGCACTCTACATTGCCCACCGACCTGAGTCAAAGGGACTGAGCCTGGCCGGCCTGATCTTGGTGTTTCCCGCGATTGGGATGGCCATTGCTGCCAATCTAGGTGGCAGCACTTTCCTCGTTAGCTTGTGGTACCTGTTTTTTTTCCTGCTATTCCTGATCTTTGGTTTTCTTGCCTTCCGCAGCGCCAAGATGCCACGTGGGCTCGCAGTAGTGGCTTTGCTGACCGGGATTACCTATTTGATCTCTGGAGTAGCCGGATTCCTCGGAAACCAGGTCATTGCAGAGAATGTCAGTACGTTTGCCTCAATATTTATGCTGGTATGGTTGGTGTGGTTGTGGCGCGCCTTCTTGTCAAAAAAACTTGCCACTGCCTTACCCGCGACAGTCGCTAATTAAAAACCGATCAAGTCCAAAAACAAATTCCCCGCCTACTTTAGACGGGGAAAATTTTATTTCCGGAGGCAATTGCGATAAGCTCCCGACTGGGCTTTGCCTTTGACGTCGAGGCATTAACGGGTTAAGGGTCCAGACGGGTTGCCCAATACCACCTTCTCCAGCAGATAGCAGCTCCACCGCTCGTGCCTCATCCCTCCCGCAAATTCGCCCATAAGCTGTTGAACCACCAAACAGAGAGCGTTTAATGTTGTGATATGAGGAATGCCTGCCCTTGCGGCTATTTCGGCGACCCGGTCAAGCCCTGCACCTGTTCCAACTCGACTGTCACCAAATACCAGAAACGCATTTCCGGCCCGCTGCTCGACCGGATCGATATTTACATCGAAGTGCCGCGCGTCGATTACGATTAGCTCTCCGACCAGCGGCTGGGTGAGGCGGCGCAAGTGGTGCGCAGCCGGGTGGAGAACGCCCGGATGATTCAACGCCAGCGCTTTACCGAGAACGGCATCGCTGCCAACGCTGAAATGTGTCCGGCGGACATTCGGCACCATTGCTGATTTAGGGGGGATGGAAAATATCGCACCCCAGCACCTGGCTGAAGCGCTGCAGTATAGAGCACGCACGGTTTTACAATAGCCAGTAAGCGCCAACCCCCTGCTCGCCCAAGGTAATCCGTCCCTCCGCTTAATCGGACGATTCTCATTTCAATTTCAGCCATTGTTTCCGGATGATCTCATTTCGCAGAGGCCGACTCTCTCCAACATCCTCGTCGAATACAAGTAAAACCGGCCTGGATGGGATTTTCAGTCCTCCAGGCCGGAATTTAAACAGATATCTTTTCGGTTTAGTTCACCTTTATGGAATAAAAATCCCGTCCACATCGTTGGCATCCAGCCCCCAGAAGCTGCCGTCGAAGTACAGGGTCGGGGCAAAGGTGCAGACGGTAGCATCGCCGAGCGAACTCGGGGGGCAGACAAACACGTCTTCGTTCAAGCCAGAAATCCCGGTTACCGTGAAATCTACCAGGGTTGACAGGTAGATATCGCCATTAGGCGTTACGTCCAGACCGTCGACGTCTTCACTGGAAGTGTCTCCTAATCCCACCGCCGTACCATCAAAGTACAGCGCCCAGGTGCCGCTGGTGACGTCGCCAAGCGTGACCGGCGTGAAGGCCAAAACATCTTCATCTTGACCGCCCACACCCGGCACGACTGGGTCTCCCGTGGTAGAGATTAAAATCCGGCCATCTGGTAAAACATCGAGCGCGTCGATGACCTCGCTGGTGGTGTCCAACCCAACATCACTGCCGTCAAAGTACAGGCTGAATGTCCCGGCGGTGTCGCTGCCAAACGATGTTGCCGTAAATTCAACAATGTCATACGGCTCTACCGCCAGCCCCCCCAGTGTAAAGGCTGAGCGGAAGGTCATCAACAGCGTGGTTGAATCCAGTATGACGAAATCATTCATATCCTGCCCGCTGGTCGAAATACCGACATCCGAGGCGTCGAAGAATAGGGACCAGGAGGAACCATCAAAATGCAGGACGTCGACATCCTCTGCAATCACCCCGCCGACCGTGCCGCCTCCGTCAAGCGAGATGTAGATCTGGCCGTTTGGGGCAGCAGAGGTTGCGGTGGGCGTAAAAGTGCTGGTTGGTGGCAGAGTAGCCGTCGGGGTAAAGGTACTGGTGGGCGGGAGGGGGGTAATCGTTGCGGTTGCGGTGGATGTGAAGGTTGGCGATGGGCCAAGGGTGGGTGTAGCTGTGTCGGTTGGGGGAGGTGTGGGGGTCGGGGTATCAGACGGCGCCAGCGTGTTAGTCGGCGTGGCGGTGTTGGTCGGGGTCAAAGTCTGGGTGGGTGTACTGGTGGGTGTTGCGGTTGGAATTGGCCCAAGCTCCAGCAGATTGACGGCGTCCACATCATTGGCGGTCTGACCCCAGGTACTGCCATCAAAAAATAGCGTTGACGAGTACGTACAGGTGGTTGTACTGCCTGTGGACCCGGGCACGCAGACAAAAATATCATCATCAGTGCCGGCTACACCGGTCACCGCGAAGTCGCCCAGGGTCGAGAGGTAGATATTGCCATCAGCATCCACATCCAGCGCATCGACATCCTCATTGCTGTTGTCGGCCAGGCCGACATCGGATCCGTCAAAGTACAAGGCCCAACTGCCGCTGGTAGTATCCCCGAGCGTGACCGGTGTAAAGGCCAGGATGTCTTCATCCGCTGAGGTCACGCCCGGCACTGAGGCTGATCCGGTGGTCGAAACGAGCACGCGCCCATCAGGTAACCGATCCACCGCATCGATCGATTCACTGTTGGCATCCAGGCCTACATCCGCGCCGTTGAGTACCATACTGAAGGTACCCGTTGTGGCGCTGCCAAGCGAGGCGGCGTTGAACTGAACCACATCCCGAGCGGTGACTGCAATCCCGTTGAGGGTCACCGAACCGGTGAACACCATCCAGATTGTGCTTGCGTCGATGATGTCAAAGGCAAAGAGATCCTGGCTGCCCACTCCCACATCTGAGCCGTCAAAATACAAACTCCAGGTTTGCCCGTCAAAGCGCAGGATGTCCTCATCCGAGAACGAGACCCCACCTACACTTCCATTGGATGCCATCGACAGGTAAAGCGGATTGCTGGACGGAGCCGGCGTAGCGGTTGGAGTCGCCGTTGCGGTAAAGGTGCTGGTGGCGGTCGGGGTGTCCGTTGGTGTGGGCGATGGTCCGCTAGTGGCAGTGGCGGTAGCGGTTGGGGTGTTGGTGACAGTCGGACTCGGTCCTAAGGTGCTGGTCGCCGTGGGCAGCGGGGTGTTGGTCGGGGTGGCGGGCGGGGGCAGGTTAATCGAAATTTCCCACACCTTGCCATCATTTTCCGTCGGACTCGGGTTTGTACCACTGTCATTGTCAATGCCGCGGCTGGCAATGTAGATATTCTTGATACTCGGGTTCGCCAGGCTCGGCAGGTAGCCCACATCCGAGCGGATATTCTGCGCGCTGCCCATAAAGCTTACGTCGTAAGCGCGAAGCAATGTGCCATCGGTGGTGACTTCACCAATATATTGGTCGCTGCTGCTGGTACTGACAATGAACAGTGTCCCGGCTTCGGGGTAGTAACCGATCCCTTCTAAATCCTTGAAGCCAAGCGCCAGGGTGTCGAAATGCAAGACCGGACCGTCATCGCCGCCGCCCAGCACTCCGTTGGCTCCCAGGCTGAACATGTACACTTCTGCATCGGATCCGCCGGACATGAACAGGGTGTTATTACCGTAAGCCAGATCCTCGGGGTCGCTGCCGGTGCCGCCGAACAGGGTCACGGTGCTGACTTTGGTCACCGAATCATCCGCTGTACAGTAAACGCCGTCTATGCCGAGGTTGATTTCATAAATCTCTTTACGGTCATCATCCGTCATAAAAATATGATTGTTGGCGGGATTGACTGCGATCCCGGTTGGCTCACGCGAAAAAGCCAGGGTGTTACAGGTGCTTACCAGTGAGCCGGACAGTGTCGAAAAATAGACATTGGCGCCGGCATAAACCGACATCTCGTCCACTTCGCTGTCATCGATGATCAGCTGGCCGGTTAGTGGGAAGTAATCGATTCCGGAAGGGTCGGGGCTGGAGGGATTCCAGGCATTTTTAGATGTATCGATCGTGCGCACATGGGTCGCGGGAAGCAGCGGCGTGCCGCTCGGCAGGGCCATCGGCTGCAGGGTCAACTCCAGGATCTGACCGCTCTTCAGCGTCGCACCTGAGGCGGATGCCTCGCCACCGTCGAGGACAAACAAGTATTGCGAGGAGGGATCATCGGTCTGGTCGGCGCTGGGGGCAAAGGTCAAAGACTGGATATTCGTCAGCGCATAATTAGTCAAATCCAGCGAGGCTACCACCTCACCTTCCTGAGTAAATTCATACACTTTTTGCTCAGCCGGTGCTGCCGTATAGAGATGCCCGTTTTGCTGGTTAAATGCAATCCCGCTCAGGGTCGAACCGTCCATTCCTTTCAAGTTCACCCGTTTGATCCGCCCGCCTCGGAAAGCGGTGGTCCCGTCGAAGTTCTGATTGGCGCCCGATGTCACCGATACCACCCGCGGTCCATTCGCATCCAGGACAAAGAGTCTCCCGGTGGTTGCGTCAAAAGAGATGCCTGCAGGTTGCTTTACACCGTATGCGCGAGTATCATAGGTGACCACCATGCCAGCAGCAGTATCCGGGTACCCTCTTTGGTTTAATTTCACCCGGGTAAGCCGAGTGGATTGATTGTCAAGAAAGAAAAGGCTGCCGCTGCGCGCATCGAAAGCTGCGTTCAAACTGCCTTCAACACCTGGCAAATTCACGGTACCACCGGGCAGCTCGTAATTTTTAATCATCCGAGCCTGGGTCAGTTCAGCCTGATCCCCCCAAAGGATGAATCCATTGGCACCCGGCAGGAATGCAAATCCTGCCGGGTTGGTCACCCCAAACTTACGCGTGGAAATGCTTTGAATGTCTGCAAATTCGGCTGCGCCAACTGCCGCTTGAACCGAGGATTCGGCAGAATATAAATTGGCGACCAGGATTCCCACTACCAGAATCAGCCGAAAAATACCGGTAAAAAACTGCGAACCTTTTTCCACTATTCGATTCCTCCCTTAATAAAAAAAGCCGTTCATGGATAATTCCATCTAACGGGCTTTTCGGCAATCAGGATGACCGTTGCATCAGAGCCTGACTTTGCGCATCCTGGTTGAGGAGGCGCCTTTTCGAAGCCAACGCATAATCAATTTTCTACGGATAAATATACCCCATTAACAATAAAAAAACTACATATTAGCTATAAATTCGAGGAATTTCTAATTTTTTCTTTAGATAAACTATTCAGATCAACGTACGCTATAATAGGTATACGTCAACTGATTAAATGCCTTCAAGTTTCGGTACCATTCTTCAGGAGACTTACGATGAGCGATGGACACGACCGGACCCATGGACCATTTTTAGCGCTGCTGGTATTTGCCTTTCTGCTGGCATTAATTGTCTTGCTTGGGCCTGACATCAAACGGCTGGCAGCAGGTCAGCTTCCGTTGGGAGGCGGTCGAGGACCAGTGACTTCGGGCGGCTTCGACCCATTCAACCCTATCATCATCGCGCTTGACTCGGTCGGGCGCGCAGTGGGGTCGTTTTTAAGCCGTATTTTCCCCTAACCTACCAGGCACGTTGAGCGGAGGTTGCTTTGCAGCCGTTTCGTAAAAATGTCGCAATTGCGATCGACGGCGGTGGCATTCGCGGGTTGATCGTCACCCGCGCTTTGTCCATTCTGGAAATGGCGCTGGGTCAACCGTTGCATGCCATCTCCCGCTTAACCGCCGGGACTTCCACCGGTGCCATTATTGCAGCCGGGATTGCTGCCGGAATGACCGCCAGCGATCTCGAGACCCTCTACCACTCCCTGGGCCCGAAAGTTTTTCCAACCACGCTTCGCAAATTAATATTCCCCCTGACCCGTTATAAATATCCAGCGGAGCCATTCAATACTTTTCTCAAAGCCTCGTTTGGCGAGATGCGCATGGGCGACTTTTGGATCGCAAAACCTCCAACAGATGTGGTTATTGCGTTATATGACCTGGCAGAAAATCGAAACCTGTTTGTCAAGCCCTGGAAAGAAGACTATGCCGATTGGCCAGTCGTTCGCGCGGTGCAAGGGTCTTGTACCGTGCCAACTTATTTTCCAGTGGTCGACGGCCGCTACATTGATGGCGGAGTCGGGTCTTATGCCAACCCAAGTTACCTGGCAGCCTATGAAGCCCGATATATTCTGAAATGGGACCCGGAAGAAACTACTCTGCTCTCTTTCGGTACCGGCCGCGAGCCTTATCGATTCGACGCCAAAAAAGCCAGCCGCTTTTGGCCGTGGGATTGGCTGGCGCGCATGTTTGGGGTTTTCCTGCATTCCGCCGAGGATCAGCAGGTGCATCTGGTGGAGACGTTCTTCGAGAAGTTGGATTTCCGGCGCTACCAGGTTAACCTGCAGGAACCGATCGAAATGGACGATGTTGGCTATATGGACCGGTTGCTGGATTACGGCGATATCATGGGCAAGATGATTTTGGATGACATTTATGATAAAGCCATGACCGTGAGCCCCGAAAAACCGGAAAATAAATTGGTCTGATCCTTTTCATGTCCCTTATGATAAGACCAAAAAACAAAGGTTTTTCCGGTTGCGGAAAAACCTTTGTTTTTATTTTGCCTATTAATGGCTTGCCTGGGATCACTCTCAGGGAGGCTGCATTTATAATCGACGTGTATGCTAGGCTACCTGTTCACCGATAAAACTTACTACCGCACCCTGCTGCGCCTGGCGGTTCCCATCATCCTGCAGTACCTGATTTCATCGTCGATGAACATCATCGATGTCGCCATGATCGGGCAGTTGGGGGAGACCGCCGTGGCTGCCGTTGGTTTGAGCAACCAGGCCTTTTTTATCATGACTCTGGTCATGTTCGGCATCAGCAGCGGAACCGCCATTTTTTCGGCCCAGTTTTGGGGGCAGCGCGATGTGGCCAGTATTCGCCGGGTGTTGGGGATTTGCCTGGCAATGGCTTCCGGCGCGGCTGTGATATTCACGATCATAGGCGTCTTCGCTCCGGGCTCGTTTTTAGGGATTTTCACCAAAGACCAGGCCGTGGCGACCCTGGGCAGCCGCTACCTGCGCATCGTGGGGCTCAGCTACATCGTCACTTCGATCACCTACAGCTACTCCGCCGTGCTGCGCTCAACCGAAGAAGTCCGCTTGCCGATGGCAATCAGCGGTTGCGCCATATTGTTCAAAACAGTTCTGTCTTACCTGCTAATTTTTGGTCACCTTGGCTTTCCAAAATTGGGCGTGGAAGGGGCCGCCATTGGCACCATGATTGCCCGTTACCTGGAATGTATCACCCTGCTTATTTTTGTATACCACCGTAAGACGCCCGCTGCCATTAAGCCGTCCGACCTGCACGGCTATGACAGCGCATTCCTTAAGCAGTTCTTTCGCACCGTATTGCCAGTGGCGTTCAATGAACTGGCATGGTCGCTGGGCGTCACCGTTTACACAGTGGTCTATGCGCGCATCAGTACCGAGGCGATTGCCGCGGTCAATATTGTGTTTTCAATCGAAAATCTGGCCTTTGTGTTATTCCTGGGCATTTCAGATGCCACCGGGATCATGATCGGCAATCAGATCGGCTCTGGACGGGAAGATCAGGCTTTCGATTACGGCCGGCGTTCACTGACCATCGGGATTATTGGGGCGTTGATGGTTGGCGCGCTGGTGTACCTTAATATCAACAACATTATCCAGATATACAAAATATCCGCAGTATCGCTCGCATATACTGCCCGAGTGTTAGCCGTTTCAGCAGCGGTATTATGGCTGCGGGTCTCGAATATGCTCATCATCGTCGGGATCCTGCGGCCGGGCGGCGATACCCGTTTCGGTCTGGGTTTGGATTTGATCTCCCTTTGGTTCATCGGAGTGCCGCTGGCATTGATCACCGGGCTGTGGCTGCAACTGCCGGTGTACTGGGTTTATTTGATCGTCAATACCGAGGAATTGATCAAATTCGGCATCGGATTAAAAAGGGTTGGTTCACGCCGCTGGATCAACAACCTGGTGCGGTCGATGCCGATCGAAAGGCTGATCAATCCTTAATCAGTTCTTACGGGGGTTGAGGTACACCCGATAGCGTTAATATATCTGTGTACCGAAACGCTCCGCCAACCCCAGTGTGCGCGGGTCGCATGGGGACGCAAATAAAATGGCTTAAGAACTTGACAAATTCATGGAATTAAATAATCCCTCGTGTTGTATAATTACTAAAATTAATCTTTTTACTTTACCAGAACAGTTCCTTCCTTAATATGTTTGGATAAACAGGCAGGTATTGGCCCCGGTTCCGCGACCGGGATGCTGGTTTATTAATATATCGCCAGGAGTATTTATATGCCTTCCTCAGGACCGATTAATAAGATTGGAATTTATGTAGATGTGGCTTATATCTACAACAACGGCGGACAAAAAATGCAATATGACGCTCTGCGCGAGTTTGCTTGCCGCGATTATTCTGAACCCGTCCGCATGAACGCGTATGTGAGTTACGATCGCGACCGGGCTGACTGGGATGAAACGTATCGCAAGGGAACTCAGAATTTCCATTCAGCGCTGCGCGACATGGGTTATAAGGTGATCGTCAAAGAAATCCAGTGGTTCCAGGATGAGAGCGGTAATCGTTACGGCAAAGCCAATGCAGACCTCGACCTGGCGGTGGATGTGCTGTTGCAATCAGCCAACCTGGACCGCATTCTGCTGGCCAGCGGCGACGGCGACTTTGTGCAAGTCGTCCGCGCGCTGCAGGACAAAGGACTGCGGGTGGAGGTGCTGGCTCTGGACAATGTTTCCAGCAAGCTGCGCCATGAGGCTGATTTCTTTATTTCGGGCTACCAGGTACCCAACTTGATCCCGACTGCCAATCACAAAACCGAAGGTCCTCTCTGGGGAGAACTGGGGTCGCGGGTGCGCGGGTGGTGCTATTGGCACAGCGACCAGGGGTATGGGTTCATCCGCTACATCAAGGGCATCAGTCCCGGCCTATGGTTGACCGATACCCGCCACCCGGATTCCCCTTATGCCACGGCTTTCTTCCATGATTCAAATCTGCCGGATTCGGTGCGGCCTAACAACCTGCCCAGCCGCAATTACGTCATGGAGATGGAGCTGGCCAAATCGGAGCGCGGCGGCGGCGTGCAAGCCATTAATATGGAGCTGGTGAGCAAGTTTTGATAGATGTCGTTGGGAGGAACGAAGCAATCTGCATCGGTTGTCGAAAGTGACCACCGCAGCAAGGATTAATGGTCACTCCAGCGTGGATTGCTTCACTTCGTTCGCAATGACAAACCAGAGTTGACTTGGCGGGAAACAAAGCCAACACCTCCCGTCAAACTGAAAACCCTACTTCCTTGGTTTGAGCTTCGGCCCCTCGGGTGTGTCCATCAACTCCCAGCCAGCGGCGGTGATTTGATCGCGCAGCGCGTCCGCGTCCTGCCAACGTTTTTCCGCGCGCGCCTGTTGGCGCTGGGCGAGCAATTCCACCACTTCCGCCGGAGTTTCCTCCGCGGACGGCTTCCAATCCGCCAGACCCAACCCAAGCACAGAATCAAATTTCAGCAGCGTGGCTTTGCGTACAGCCTGCGGCAGGTCTGCCCGCACCAATTCCCAGGTGAGCGCAATCGCCCGCGGCATATTCAGGTCGTCATTAACCATTTCAGTAAAGCGCTCCAGGTAGCCAGCATCGACTGAGCCTGGGTCGCCCAGCTCAAAGCAGATTGTGCGCAGCCGTTCGAGTGATTTCACGGCGGCGTCCAGCCCATCCCACGAAAAATTGAGCTTTTGCCGGTAGCTGGCGTTCAAGCAGAACATACGGTACGCCAGCGGGTCATAACCCTTCTCGACCAGCATTTCTACCCGTAAGAAATCACCGCTGGATTTGGACATGCGCACACTGTCGTCCAGCTGCAGGAAATAGGCATGCATCCAGAAATTTGCCAGGCGGGTGCCGTAGCAGGCTTCGGTCTGGGCAATTTCATTGGTGTGATGCACGGTAATGTGGTCTTCACCACCGCAGTGGATGTCGAAGAATGGCCCGAGGTACTTGGCTGACATGGCCGAGCACTCGATATGCCAGCCGGGGAACCCAACCCCCCACGGACTGTCCCACTCCATCTGGCGTTTTTGTTCGCTCGGGCTAAATTTCCACAGGGCAAAATCGGTCGGGTTGTGTTTTTCTCCCATGTCAATGCGCATACCAGCCTGCAAACCCTCAATATCCAATCGGCCCAGAGTACCGTAGGAAGGCAACTTGCTGGTATCGAAATAAACCCCGTCAGAGGTCTGGTAGGTGTAGCCCGCGGCTTCGATGCAGCGGATGAATTCGATTTGTTCGGCTATGTGATCCGTCGCCCGCGACCAGATGGTGGGCTCGAAAATATTCAACCGCGCCATGTCCTTGCGGAATTCAGCAGTGTAAAAATCGGCAATCTGCCAGGCGGTCATACCGGTGCGGCGCGAACCCGTCTCCATCTTGTCCTCGCCGGTATCTGCGTCCGAGGTCAAATGACCGACATCGGTGATGTTCATGACATGCTTGACCTGGAAACCGTTGAACGCCAAGGTCCGGCGCAGCAAATCTTCGAAAATGTAGGTGCGCATATTGCCGAGGTGCGCAAAATTGTAAACGGTTGGCCCGCAGGTGTAGAGTCCCACCTCGCCCGGTTTGAGCGGCTGAAACTCGCGAAGCTCGCGTGTATAGGTATCGTAGAGAAATATTTTTGCCATGGGTACACCCGCCTTATATGTATATTGAATCTGATTATAACGTCCTTCGGGGTTCCAGAAAATAAGGGGTTGAAGAACCGGCCAAAGTTGTCACCCGATGGTCAAAAGAATGATCCCGCCAACCGTCATCGCCATCCCCACCCCTGCCTTAACCGTCAGCGGCTCTCCGCCAAACGCCAGCCCCATCAGCGCACCAAACAACGGCGATGTGAAAGCGATCGGCATCACGCGATTCAGCGGCGCGCCCTTGAGAGCGGTATAAAAGCACAACATCCCGACCGCTCCCGCCACCAGCCCGCCGCCTATGACCATGTAAAGCAGCGCCTTCGACCCGGCTTGCGGCAGGGTTTTCCATTGCGG
>CALMGN010000033.1 GCA_937863605.1 uncultured Anaerolineaceae bacterium | reverse complement strand
AATAAGCCCGCTCCAAGAATGGGGCTGGATGGGTGAGGTTGATAACCCATCGATCGTGAAGGGCCTTCGCGAATATCGAGATACAAGGGTGCGCTTTAGCGCACCGATTTATTCGAACCACAGCCTGCTTCGTCCCTACCTCAACGCCAATCCAACCACCGAGCGGAACGCCAGATACGCTGCCGGCATATCCGCCGCGCTGAATTCCACCGTCCGGCCGTCCACGCGCACCGCGCCCGGCAGGATCACCGAGCTATCCGCCATCTGCGTCGCAAGGAACTCCACTTTAACCTTGACCGGGGTCCCAGTTTTCAGCGGCTGCGGGTGTTTGCCCCCCATAAAATTGCGCACTGCGCGTTCAGCCGTCTCTTGGATCAACTGACGGGAAGCTTCCAGCGGCAGGCATTCGGCTGACCAGCGGCCAGCGGCTTTTTTAACCTGAGCGACCTCAACCCCGGGCACCCAATCACGCGCCTCGGCGCACACGGTCTGGTCACCGGAAACCATCAATGCCGGCACGTCAAAATGACCGCACACGCTGGCGTTCAGGCCAAATTCGCCTGTCAGCCGGCCGTTCAGCCAGACATTCGCAACCCGCGCACTGGACCAGGTATGGTCCAAAATGGCATTCAGCGAACCGGCGCGGGCATGGTAACCGATGAAGAAAGCGGCGTCGACGCCCGCATCCACCCCTTGCACCATGGAGAAGGGGGAGGGCGTGCCGCAATTCAAATTGGCGCGCGGGTCGAGCCTCTCGATCAAGATATTGCTGCTGTTCCAATGGCCGTCGGCGACCACAAACTCGCTGGCACCGGCTGAGGCGGCTCCCTGGATGGCGGCGTTCACATCCTCGGTCATGATGGCGCGGAAGCGCTGGTACTCGGCGTGCGATGGGTCCACCTGGTCCCAGTTGACCACGCCTGAGATGCCTTCCATATCGACCGCGATTAATAGCTTCATAGTTGATTTCTCCGTTGTTGGTTTGAGATTAGGCTTAGTATACACCCGCCGCGGAACTGCCAGGACGATCTCTGCCACGGTAACCACATGATTGACTTGCAGGGTTACACTGGGTACACTTTCATTAACCATGGTTCGAGGAGGCTTGGATGCCGCAGCTTTTTTATGGGTCCATCATGCGGGAGGGCGTCCGCATCCAATATTACCGCACCGGTGGAAAAAAACCGCCGCTGATCCTGCTGCACGGCCTGTCGGATAACGCCTTGTCCTGGAACCGCCTGCCGATGCTGCTGGAGGTGGAGTACGACGTGCTGATGGTCGATGCCCGCGGTCACGGCCTCTCCGGGTTGGATGCTCTCGGTGCCGGGTTGGACGTCCAGGCGGATGATTTAACAGCCCTGATCGAGCAGCTGCATCTGGTGAAACCGGTACTGATCGGCCATTCGATGGGTGCGGCGCTGGCAGCTCTGTTGGCAGCTCGTATGCCAAAGGTCATCCGCGGTGCAGTGCTGATCGATCCACCTTGGCGCGACGAAGCGGAATTGATTCCTTCGAATGGTAAAGAACGCTACGATGAGACTGTGAGAGAAGGATTTCGCAAGAATAAAGAAACCAATCTGGAAGTATTAATGGCTAAAGGTCGAGCGGAAAACCCAGGGTGGGATGACAGTGAATTTTCGCAATGGGCCAAGGCCAAACAACAATTCAATATCCATGCCCTGGATACGGTTATGGTCCGTGCTTTCCCGTGGTATGAAATTACACCTCACATCGCTTGCTCCGGCTTGTTAATCACTGGTGACCCGGAGTACGGTGCCATTATCACCCCGGCACTGGCGGCCAAAATTGAACGCCTGTGGCGCAAAGGAAAAGTCATCCATATACCGCGCGCCGGTCACAACATCCACCGCGACCAGTTTGCCTTTGTGATGCAGGCGGTGATCTCTTACTTAAATAAACTGGGACGCTGGTCACCGAAGGGCAAAATATAACCGCCCCTTTTTAGGAGCGGTTGGAATTCGTGTTTTTACTTGGGAAGCTTTTTGCGCGGGGTTACGGCATTTTGTTGCTGTTGGCCCAGTCAGCGCCAACCACAACGGCGATGTCGAACTGGGCGTTTGGGTCGTAGCGATTGTACACCCGTGGATTTTCCAGCCCCATGATGCTCGCTATATAGCGCACCGTATATGGCTTGCCGCTGTAGATGAAAATGGTAGTGGTATCGTACAACTGGTCGGCATTCGTTTCGTCCACCACGTTCAAGTTTTGGCCGCGCATCCATGCAGCCGTGCGGCTGGCCATGCCCTCGGTGGTGGTGCCGTTCTGCACTGAAATGCGCGCCTTTTCGGCCTGCATCAACTGAGCCTCATCCTGGCTGACCGCTGCCGGTCCAACTGCGCCTGCTGACGAGAAGACCTCGTCGCGCAGCAGCCGGATTTCGTCCGGAATGGGGATCAGGATGTCCTGTCCATCCGCAGAGAAGGCGAACTGCACCATATCCGGCGTGATCACAGCCTGCTTGATGCTTTCGGATGGGATTTGCTGCACCAGCCAGGCCAGCTTGATCACCTGGTCCAGCGTCATGTTGGTGCGCACGCCGGCAGCCAGCTCGTTATAAATCGTGGGCGCTTTGACCACCAGGGTCGGCAGCATTTTGAAATCCAGGATGCGGTCGCGCACCCCGATGATGACCTGCTGGGTGCGTTTGGCGCGGTCAAAGTCGCCGCCATCCGTCTTGCGGTTGCGGGCGTAGGCCAGCGCATGGTCACCTGGCAAAGTGTAGGTTCCGGGCTCCAGGTCAACCTTTTTGTTGGACCCGAGGATGGCGATGGTCATGGGTTCCTCGACGGTAATTTTCACGCCGTTGATTTCATCGATAAAACGCACGAATGCGCTGAAGTCGATCTGGGCGTAATAATTGATCGGCACGCCCAGGAACTGCTTTACCGTCTCAACGGCTAATCCGGGTCCGCCGCCGGGTAGGCGGTTGACTTCGCCAAGGAAGTAGGCGGTGTTGATTTTGGCATAATCATAGCCGGGGATATTGACCCACATGTCGCGCGGGATCGACAGGATGCCGGCTGTATTGGTCAGTGGATCGAGGGTGAAAAGCAGCATCGTGTCGGAGCGCGGCGGGTCGCCGGCTTCCCAATCGCGGTAGTCCAGACCCATCACCAGCACGGTGACCCGGCTCTTGCCGTCCCACGGGTCTGGGGCGGGGCCGTCGGTTTGCAGTTGCTTGTCCAGCGGGATGGTCGGACCGGTGTTGTTGTTCGAGGTGCCGGTGGAGGCCTCTACCGGGACGCCTTCAAGACCGGTTGTGGTCCAGCTTTTGAAGATGTCGCGCGCGACCGAGAAGGCCACGACCGCGGTGATCACTGCCAGAACAGCGAAAATTCCCAAAACGATGATGGTTGTGCGGTCAAATTTGCTGCGTTTTTTAACCATTGGTAAACGACGATTTGCCATATGTGTTTCTTGCATGCTCCAGCGTTAAGTCTGCAACGCGAGGTTGCAAGATCAATACCAGCCGAAAATAATTCGAATATTATAAACCACTATTGGACTGGCGGGGGTGGAACCGGCAGCGCATCGACTGCGGTCTCGACCCATTTATCGCCTTCTTCGATCAACATCACCGGGATGTCCTCGACGATCGGGTATTTTCGCCCGCAATCGCGGCACACCAACCAGGATTCTTTGACCAGATCCAGCAAGCCTTCTTTTTCGCGCACGCAGTTTGGGCAGCGTAAGATTTCGAGCAAATCCGGATTGACCATTGCATCTCCCTGTGGACGTTTTAATACGACCTTTATTTTACCACGAGCCTAAAATTCAGATTTTTACTGCTTGCAGCCCAAAGGGCGGGTCTCTATAATGAGTAATTGGGGTATTTTGATAGGCGGGGAGAAATATCGTATGAAAGCAATGGTCATTTTTGAATCGGTGTACGGCAATACCGAAAAAGTTGCCCAATCGATTGGCGCAGCGTTAGCAGCGGTCGGTGAGGTGCAGGTTGTTCCGGTGACGGAAGTGAAGCTGGGGCTGTTAACCGGGTTGGACTTGCTGGTGGTCGGTTCGCCGACCCAGGCGTTTGTCCCGATTGCCGGGACGAAGGAATTTTTGAAGACCTTGCCAGCGCCTGGGCTGAAGAAATCGTCGAGAGAATTTTGTAGGGTAAGCTGTCAGCTTGCCCGCGCAAACGGGACGTTTGCGCTGCCCGATCTCAATTTGGGTCAGGTGAGTTTGCCGCGCTCCGCAAGACAAAGGGCGGCCGAAAAGCCGCCGGGCAAGCTGAAGCTTACCCTACATTTTCCCCTGACCGCATAGACCATTTGATAGTAAAATTCAATGCTTTCCCCAACCCCCTCAGGTCTTATCCCTTCCATGCGCCGGCTATTCAAACTCGACTTCCCGCGCCAGTTCTGGCTGATGTTCCTTGGCATGCTAATCAGCACCATTGGCGCCAGTATGATCTGGCCGTTCCTGATGATCTATGTCAGCGAGCGCCTCAACTTGCCGCTGACCTTCACCGCCATGCTTTTGACGCTCAACTCGGTCATGGGGTTGATCAGTTCGTTTATTGCCGGTCCGATCATCGACCGTCTGGGGCGCAAATGGGTCATGGTCATCAGCCTGCTGATCAACGGCTTTGGCTTTCTGATGATGAGCCAGGCGCATTCGCTGCTGGCCTTTGCCGTGCTGATGGCGGTGCAAGGCGCGGTTAACCCGCTCTACCGCGTAGGTTCAGACGCCATGATGGCAGATTTGATCCCGGCGGAAGAACGCGCTGACGCCTATTCGCTGATGCGCCTGAGCAACAACGTCGGAGTGGCCATTGGCCCGGCCGTGGGCGGATTCCTGGCCTCGGCGTCCTACAACCTGGCTTTTTTCGGCGCTGCAGCCGGGCTTACGTTCTACAGTCTGTTGCTAGCCTTCCGTGCCAAAGAAACCTTGCCGACAGTGCATTCCGCTCAGGCAGCCAGCGAACGTTTCGGCGGCTACGGCCGGGTGCTTTCCGACAAACCCTACCGCTCCTTTGTCTTCGCTTTTCTTTTCACTCAGTTCAGCGCTGCCATCCTGTGGGTCATGCTTTCGGTATATTCCAAAACCAATTTTGGCCTGCCGGAAAGCCGCTATGGACTGATCCCGATGACCAACGCGTTGATGGTGGTCGTGCTGCAGCTCCCGATCACCCAGTGGACCAAACGCCGCAGCCCGCAAGCGATGATGGCGCTGGGCGCCTTTTTCTATGCTGTGGGGGTCGGCAGCGTGGCATTGGGGCAAGGATTTTGGGGATTCTGGTTGAGCATGGTGATTATGACTTTCGGCGAGCTGGTGCTGGTGCCGACCTCCTCAACCTATGCCGCCAACTCGGCGCCAGCCCACATGCGCGGGCGCTACATGAGCATCTACGGCCTGACCTGGAACGTGGCTCAGGGCATTGGTCCGGTCGGCGGCGGCTTTCTCAATGATACTTTCGGGCCGCGGACGATGTGGTACGGCGGCGGCGTGACCGGACTGATCAGCACCGGATTGTTTATGCTGCTGGCAAAAGCCAGGCGGGATGAGGCGGTGGTGGTGGAGGCTGAAAACAGCCAATAGTAACGAAGGTGGAAATGGTGCCGACGATCTCCGCAAACTAAAGAAACCAATTGATAATCTGAACTGTAAACAGGACAAAGGCGTTGTAAATTGCATGAAGGGCCATACCTGCGGTTTTCGAGCGGCTAAAAAAAGCCAATATCCCAAATACGATTCCACCAATGAATATAGGGATTAAAGCCGGGAATTATTGGGCGGCACACTTAAAAAATTGATCCACCCCACAGTAAATCATCGAACGCTGGAGTGGCATACCGTCCGATTACCCAGGAATGAGCCAGACTGTTTTTCTTCGCGATCCGTTTCAATTTATGATGGTCAGCTTCAACTGGATGGTATTTAACTTCCAATCCAAACGGTGAAGCATCTGGTGGGGTGAGAACAAAATCAACTTCATAATCGTTGCTTTTCGAAAGATAAGCTAATTCACCGTAATCTCTCAGTTGATTAAATATTGCGTTCTCGAATAATGCTCCCTCACCTGGATTGCCAAGAATACTGGCAATACCATTGTCGCGGAAATACAGCTTTTTTCCCAAAGCGACAGTTTTAGCAAATGCAGCATAGGCTGGCAGTCGGTAAATGATGTAGGTTTTTTCTAAAAACTCCAGGTATTCGTTCAACGTTGGGCGGGAAATGCCGATAATTTGGGAGAGCTTGCTCAAATCTAGTTTGTTTCCAATGCGGCCGGTCAACGCCTTGAGCAGAGATTGCAATTCACCTATTTTGCGGAAATCCGCCATCGCCCGCACGTCGATATTAATGTACGACGAAAAAATATCACTCAGAATTTCACGTTTTATATCTGCTTTCGGCTCAAGAATGACATTTGGCAGTCCGCCAAATCTTATAAACTCGTCATAATAACTGGTCAGCCGTTCGAATTCGTGGGTGTCAAACCGCATTTCATCCAGAACTGTCCGTTTCCGGTAATTAATGCCGCGAAAATCTAGAAATTCGCCGAACCCCAGCGGGAACATTTCAAAAACGATTTTTCGCCCGGCCAATGACTCGGTAAAAAAATTCTTTAGATAAAATGAGCCGGAGCCAGTAAGCAGAAATTTAATGCCGTAATGATCATAAAGGTATTTCACAACACTGGGCAAATTTTGGACGTATTGGATTTCGTCCAGTGCCACAGTCAACGGGCGAGCGGGATCCAATCCCTGATTGCGTAAATAATTGAGCACAACTTCGTAGTTGGGTTCTTCAAAAACAGCTCTTTGATCCTGCCGTTCCAAATCCAGGAAGATTTTGTTGGCTGAGGGTACCTGATCCAGAAGCCAGCGCAGGGTGGTGGTTTTACCGACCCGCCGCATGCCGGTGATAACCAGGACGCGTTGATCCGGTAAAGCTTTAAGCAGTGACGGAAAGATATTGCGCTCGATCGTTTGCATGGTTCTATTTTACAAAAATAATATAATTTTGTAAAGTATCAATTTACAATAAAGGGTTTATTTTGTAAATTAGATATTCCGCCTGGTATTCTAAGTGGAGAATCAGGATAGAAAGTTTGGAAAGTATATTCCCCCAATTTTTCCATCTTCGAGCGATTTTCCATTCCAGCATGATGCGTTTCTGCTATCTTGTGAAATAATAGTATCTAAATTTGCATATCGGACTCAATTTCCTATAAGGAGGAAGCTGCTATGACTGTCCGAGCATATATGAAACAAAGGGTTATCTCTGTGCAGCAGGATTCAACGATTGAAATGGCAGCTGCTATCATCCGGGAACACCATATCGGCACCTTGCCGGTCGTTGACCTGCAAAAAAAACTAGTGGGTATGCTGCGGTTGGAAAATTTACTGGCATTGGTGATGCCCGATTTTGTTCACCTGGTTGAGCATTTCGAATTTGCCCATAATTTTGGATCTCTGGAATACACGAAACCGGATCCATCCGCTTTGAAGGGGGCGGTGAAGGATATTATGGAAGACCCGATCAGCGTTCTGGTAGACAGCGGGGTTTTACGGGCTGCCGCCCTCCTTCACCTGCGCGATTTGCGCGATCTGCCAGTAGTGGATGCTGAAAACACGTTGGTTGGATTGGTATCGCACGTGGATTTGGGCGTTGCCTTGATGACCGGTTGGGAATTGCCTGAACTCTCTGCGGATACTGGCCTATGATTATCCAGCCCATCCTCGCTACACTGATTTTTATCGTGTGCCTGGTTTTGATTTTTACCGATAAGCTCAATCGGGCTATTGCCGCCATGGGCGGTGCAGTCCTGATGGTGGTGCTAGGGCTTGCCCTGGGTTTCTATTCCGAAGAAGAGGCGGTCGCCTCGATCGATACCAATACCCTGGGGCTGCTGCTGGGGATGATGATGCTGGTAGCCTTGCTCGAGCCGACCGGGTTCTTCCAATTCCTGGCAGTCTGGGTGGCGCGGTTGTCCAAAGGGCGTCCGGTGCGCTTATTGGTGCTGTTGGGAGCCGTAACCAGTATTGTTTCGATGTTTCTGGATAACGTCACTACGGTCGTTTTGATTGTGCCAGTGACGATATTGATATGTGAGATTTTGGGGCTCAATCCGCAGCCATTTCTCATATCTGAAGCACTGCTTTCAAATACAGCGGGCGTCGCGACCCTGGTCGGCGATCCGCCCAATGTGCTCATCGCTTCGGCCGCCAACCTCTCTTTTATCGATTTCCTGACCCATTCATTGCCATTCGTTATTGTCGTGTGGTTCATAGCGTTGCTGATGATCCGGCTGTTATTTCGCAAGGAACTGGCTGTGATCCCCGAGAATTCCGACACTGTCCTTGAATTTAACCCAAATGAAGCTCTCAAAGACCGCAAGACTGCTGTAAAAGTCCTGATCGTAATAGGAGGTGCGCTTCTTCTGTTTTTATTTGAAGAAATCTTACACATCCGACCGGCGTTAATCGCGCTCGGGGCGGCTGCGGCAGGGTTAATCGTCGTTCAGCCAGATATCAGCACGCTGCTCAAAAGGGTAGAGTGGGACGTGTTGCTCTTCTTCGGTGCGCTGTTCATCATGGTAGGCGGAATGGACCAGGCTGGGGTGATGCACGGGTTATCTTCGTTGATCACCAAAGGGGGATCAATGCCGCCAGTGGTGCTTGGTTTGATCCTGCTGTGGGTGGTCGCCATCTCCTCGGCATTTATAGACAATATTCCAATCACCATTGCGCTCATCCCGGTGGTGCTTGATCTGGCAGCAGCCGGCATCGATCCCACCCCGTTGTGGTGGGCGCTGGCTTTTGGGGCTGGCTTTGGCGGCAACGGCACCATCATCGGATCGACCGCCAATGTGGTCGTCGCCTCACTATCCGAGCGCACCCGGCACCCGATCACGCCGGCGACCTGGAACAAGCGCGGTCTGCCGGTCATGCTGGCGACCTGCGCGGCTGCCAGCATATTGTATGTATTGTTTTTCCCCTGGTTGAGCCAGTGACGGGTATTTTTGGCCGGGACCGTTCGTCATGAACCCTGCGATTTTTACCCTGTGCTATAATCCCCATACTTGCCCAACTTATTAGCGAAAACCAAAATATGCGATTTCTAATCACCGGTGCTGCCGGTTTCCTCGGTTCGGCCCTGGCCAACCGCCTGGTGCGCGAAGGCCACTCAGTGCGGGGCTTGGACGATCTGTCCACGGGCGACCCGGCGGCGCTCTCATCCGAAGTCCATTTCACCCGCGGCGACGTCAACGACCGCCCTAAGCTGTGGACGTTGCTGCAGGAGGTGGACTGCGTCTATCACCTGGCGGCGCGTGTGCTGGTGCCCGAGTCAGTCCTTTATCCGCGCGAGTACAACCAGGTCAACGTCGGCGGTACGGTCAGCTTGATGGAAGCCATGCGCGATGTTGGCGTGCGCCGGGTGGTGTTTGTCTCTTCGGGTGCAGTATATGGCGACCAGCAGCAGCAGCCGGTGCGCGAGGACGCGCTGCCTAATCCGCGTTCACCGTATGCAGTCTCCAAGCTGGCAGCCGAATACTACGTTAAAACGATCGGGGGGCTGGTGGGGATCGAGACCTTGTGCCTGCGGGTCTTCAATGCTTATGGCCCCGGACAGCATTTTCCGCCGGTACATGCGCCGGTGGTACTGGCCTTCCTGCGCCAGGCGCTCAATAACGGCACGTTGGTGGTGCACGGCGACGGCGCCCAGACGCGCGATTACATCTATGTGGACGATGTAGTCAATGCCATGCTGGCAGCTTCGACCGCACCGGAGGTCAACCAGCTGACCATCAACGTTGGCAGCGGGCGGGAGACCAGTGTGCGCGACCTGGCCAAGCTGGTAATCTCGGTGACCGGCGCCAATCCAGAGGTGGTATACAATCCAGGCTCAGACCGCGGTTCGTCGCGTTTGTGCGCGGACCTGACCCTGGCAGCCGACAAACTCAATTTTAAGCCGAGTATTGGGTTGGAGACCGGTCTGCGCCTGACACTGGAGCGCGACACCCGGCTGCGCGTCCGTTAGGGAAGGGGGTTGGTCCCTCTAACGGTCGGATTGCCCACTATTCAGCCGTGGTAAAAAGTGTATAATTATTCTATACGCAATCCATTGTGCGGGAGTTTTGAATCCGCTGCTTTGCGCATCTCATTGCAGTCGCCGAGAAACCCACCTCCGGATGGTTCGCATTAGGCGGCCGCCTTCCAAATTCTAAATCTACGGCTCATGCTGGCTAAACTGCTGCGGACTCCTTCCATTATTGTCGTTTTGCTGCTGGCTGCCATTCTGCTGGCGGGCTGTGATTCGACGGATGCAGCTCCGCTGCCGGAACCTGGCACCTACACGGTGGATACCGTTTTCCGCGAATTTTATGCATCACTGGGCGGGCGCGATACGCTGGGTCCGGCCATTAGCGCCCTGTTCAACTACCGCAATAAAGAGTGCCAGTACGTTCAAAACGCGATGATGTGCTTTGATCCCCTGGCAGAGGGTATTGCCCGCTTCATGCTCTTCCCGCTGGGGGATTCGCTCGGCATTTACGAGGCCCCGGAGATTTCAGCCGCTGGCAATTTGGTCGTGGACGGGTACCCGATTTACGAGGAGTTCGAGGAGATCTACCACCGGCTGTACGGGCCGTTGTACGTCGGCCGGCCGCTCACGCAGCCGCGTTACAACGGGAATGGCAGCCGCATTGAGCAGTATTTCCAGAATGTAGGCTTATATCGCAGCGTTAACGACCCGCCCGGAGAGGTGCATCTGCTTTCCTACGGCGTTTTTGCCTGTTCAGCCGACTGTCAATTCGTTCCCCCGCAAAGCGCCATTGTCACCGCCAATATTTCCAGCGCTTCCCAGCCGTATTTGTCACAGGTAGCGCGCCTGGGCGGGTTGAACGTTTTTGGCATGCCGCTGACCAACCCCTACGTGGCGCCAGACGGCAACCTGGAGCAGATTTACGAGAATGTGGTACTCTATTCGCCGCAGGAAGATACCAGCAGCCTGCAGCTGCGTCCGGTAGCGCTGTTGTTAGGCGTGCCAGTCCATCCACCGGGACCGGAACTGCGCAGCCAGGCAGAGGGGGTGGTTTTTTATCCTACGGACGGCGACCTGGGTTACCATGTGCCGCTGGTGTTCGATTATTTCATTGCGCAGCATGGCGGGCGCGAGATTTCTGGCAAGCCGCTGGGGGAAATTTCACCCTTCAACGGGACGCTCTACCGCCAGTGCTTCGTAAATTACTGCCTGTATTTTGACAGCAGCGCCGCTGAAAGCCTGCAGGTTCGCATGGCGCCACTGGGGTTGGATTATCTCAACCAGACCCAGGCAGCCCCGGTAGTTGAATCCACGCCGTTCGCACTGGAGGCGCAGACCATTCATATGGTGGCCAACCCCGGCACTCCGCGCATCCCGGCGGACCAGTCGCAGCGCTTTGACCTGTTTGTGGTTCGGCTAGCGGATAACCAGCCGATTCCCAACATCGAATCCGAATTGACCCTGACCATGCAGAATGGCATTCAAACCACCTACCAGCTGCCGCCAACCGATACTCAAGGGCGCGCCAGCCTGACAGTCCCGCCGATCGAACCGGCTCCGCTCAATGGCACCGTGATTTCGTTCAAAGTCTGCCTGAATGTCCCGGCGGATAGCCCGGTGTGCAAGTCGGACAGCTACCTGATCTGGAATTTCCAGTAGGCATAATTTGTCATCGCGAGGCACGGAGCAATGACAAAATGGGCCGTCATGGCGAGGAACGAAGCCATCTGCCTTGGTTGTAGAGGATGATTGTCCGCAGACTGTAGTCTTGATCCTACCGACGTGGATTGCCTCGTGCCCCGCAATGACAGTTAAGGATACCCCTCGGCCAGAACGACCACCCGGTCGATGGCAGCCCCGGCAGCGTACACCGTGAACTGAAAATTCACCGATGCACTGCCGCTCAGGGGCTGGACGGACTCCCATTGGCGCACGCCTGTGACCCGCCCCTGGGCATCATAGGCAATGGCGGCCGCCTTTATGCGGCTGGCAAACGCCTGTACATCGCTTAGTTGTAAGCTCCCACTGGCTACCGCGCTCAAACCATCAACGGCGATCTCAATATCCGTGCCCGGCTGCTGCATGGCCAAAAAACGGCCGGCGGCTGGCGGCACTGGCAGCGCAGTGAGCAGCTCGACTGTGGCATCAAAGAGCACCGGCGCGGGAGCCGGGAAATATGCTGAAAGCGCCATCGTGCCGCCCGGCGGCACCAGGTTAAGCGGCGCATACGCAGTCTGCGACAGGATTTCGCCTGTTCCCTGGTCATACAACCGGATGGCAGCCGAAAGGGCTTCGATGCTGAATTCCTGCCGGTTGCCGGCGGTGGTAAAGCACCACAGACCGCCTACCCTGATGGGGTAACAAACCGGGGCAGTCAGGTCCAGACCGACCGGGGTGGGCAGCGGCGGATGGGCTGCGTCTGGGGTGGAGGTGTATAACGGCGCAGGGATCATCAGGTTGGCGCCAATGCTCAAAAAGCGTGGATCGACGGTTGGGTTGGCAGTTAGTAAATCTTCCAGGGTCAGGCCGTAGCGCAGCGCAATGCCCCACAGGTCTTCTTGGGCGCGCACCACATGCGTGCGCGGGGTGGGGGTGGCACTCGGCAGCGGTGTGACCGTGGCGGCATTGGTCGGTGAAGGCGTCACGGATGGCGCCGGGCCGGTATACGGCTGCAGGACGCCGGTGCGGGTAGGCAGCGGGGGGAGGGTAACGGACGGCTCGATCGGCGTGCAGGCTGCCAGCGCTAAGGCTAGTACCGTCAGCGCCAGCAATGGAAGAATCGTCTTCATGGAGGCGATTATACCCCAGGCGGGTTACTCCTTTTTTACGCCTTGACAGTGGCTGAAGTTAGAATAATAATAGAACAAAAATTCTACAACATGACCCGCATTTTATACCTCCCCTCCGAACACGCCTTCTATACGCTTGACTCTAGCCTGCCACCAGGCCGGTTAATTCTGGCGGTCAACAGCGGCCGATGGTTCCCGCCGACTGGCATTCCCCGCCCTGAAAAGCGTGCTGCCGCCTTACGGGCTGTTCGGTTGGGCCGCAGTACAATTCTCATTTTCCAGTTGATGGAAAATGAGCTAAAACCATCTGACTCCCACCCGACAGGTCCGCTCGGTCAACGCCAAATTGATGTGCTGCAATGCGTGGCGCAGGGGATGACTACCCGTCAGGTAGCGGCGCGCCTGGGTCTGTCGCGCCGCACCGTCTATATGCACCTGGCTGCCATCCGCCGCAGTTTCAGCGCTTTGTCCACCGCCGAGGCTATCCAGCGCGCCGCCGAACTGGGTCTATGCCAGCCGCCAACCGCGGGCAAGCCGGTTTAATCCGCAGACTGCAGCTACTTATCAAAACCGTAATGTGACTGCAAATTCAGCGTCCTTGTCGCCCATACCTCACTATGCTAAACTGGTAACATGCCACCTGACGACTCAATTTTTAAAGAAGCGCGCAAGGCCATCGAGCAGGGGGACCGAGCCCGGGCTAAGGATTTGCTCACCCGTCAACTACGCCGGGATCAAGACAACCCCGAAGTGTGGTTGTGGATGAGCGCGGTAGTCGATACGCCTAAAGAGCGGGCTTACTGCCTGCGCGAGGCGTTGCGCATCGATCCGGAAAACCGGGCTGCTAAACGCGGGCTGGCAATGATGGGCGAACTTTCGCCGGAGCAGCAAACGGTCGAAGCGCAGCCTATCCCGCGGCGCAACTGGCAGGCGCAAATTGACAAGGCAGATCGCCCGCCCCTGAAATTGCCGGGTAAAAAAATGTTGTTTTACGCTGGGGCTGGCATTGTTGCGCTGGGTCTGCTGGGATTCGCCATCTTCGGGTCGAACGGCCTGGGAAGACAACAAGCCCAATTTGTACCCTCACCGTACCCGAGCGCCACATCTTCCCCCACCCCCATTCCGACCGCCACCCCGATACCCAGCGGTCCGACCCCGCCCTGGCAGGCGTTAGCCGGCACCTACACCCCGACGCCCATTTATGTTAATACGCCGCACCCGATCATCGAGGCGTACCGTATTGGAATTGGCGCTTTCCAACGTGGCGAGTGGGATAAGGTCGTCCTGTATATCGGCCAATCCATCCAGTCAGAACCGGGATCACCCGATTTGCCCTACCTGTTGGGCGAGGCTTATCGCCTTTCCGACAACTACGGCCAGGCTGTGACCGCTTACAACCAGTCGCTGCAGATTAATCCCTCCTTTGGACCGGCCTTCCTCGGACGGGCACAGGCCGTTTGGGCGATTGACGCTGGGCAGGTCGATCAAATTCGGGCAGATCTGGAAGCCGCCCGAGCGGCTGACCCTAACTTACCGGAAACGTTGACCCTGATAGGGCGGTTGTATCTGCAAACGAACCAGGTTGACGCAGCGGTGCAATACCTGAATGCGGCGGTTGACCAGAATCCGAACGCGACGCTGGCTTATTATTACCGGGCCCAGGCCAACCTTTTGTTGAAGAATCCGGCTCCAGCCCTGGCGGACGCCGAACGGGCGGTTCAATTGGATTTAACCTTTATTCCCGCCTACCTGGTGCTGGGCGACGCGCTTCAGGCCAACCAGCGGGCAGCTGACGCGATTCCGCCGTATGAAATTTACCTGCGCTATTGGCCCAACCCGGACCCGGTGGTTTATGTCAAAATGGGCCGGGCCTACCGCGCTGGCGGCAACTTCCCGGCCGCAATGGAAGCCCTTAACACTGCACTTGCGCAGGTGCCAGACAGCTTTTCGGCATTATTGGAGCGCGGTTTGCTCTACGTGGAAACCGGCGACCCGAACCGCGGGCTGGAAGACATCAACGCTGCGCTTAACCTCAACCCGGACTCGTTCGAGGCGGCCGCAGCAGTTGGCCAGGCTTATTTTGCGCAGGGTAATTACCAGGGAGCAGTCGATCAGCTAAACCAGGCGGCCGAACGCGCCCAGGATGATACTCAGCGGGCGACGCTTTTCTTCTGGCGGGCGCAGGCACTGGAGCCGCTCGACCAAAATGCTGCCATTGCCGATTGGCAGCAGCTCTTGGCTTTGCCGCAAGGGTCGGCTCCGGCTGCCTGGTTTGAATTAGCCCGCCAGCATCTGGCCTCCTTTAATACCCCGACCCCGCCAGCCGATATTATTGTGGTAACCCCCACACCGTAGATCGGTCAAAGTGCGGATAAAATAGAGAGGGATAACCACGGCGCTGATCCATTCAAAAATTACCTGGCGCCGGGGTAAACTTTCCCGGTCGGAGTCTTTAGCTTGCATTCGTATCAGCGCACCCTTTTGGTCCAGCGCCGCCGCCGTAGACGGCTCGAGCGTCAGTCACGCGCGCCGCGCCGGCTGACAGGGGCCATGCAGGGCCTGGCAGTTTTATTCCTGGCAGTGCTGCTGCTCGGCGTGGCCGCGTCGGGGGCGGCTTATGCCGGTCTGAACGCCAGCCTGCCGGCGGTGGAGTCGCTGCCGGCGATGCTCGACCCGCATATCGGGACGCTGCTGCAACCCACGCGAATTTACGACCGCAGCGGCGAACACTTGTTAGCCTCTTTGGAGAATCCAGGGATCGAACGGCGCATGTTGCCGTTAAATGCAGCCTTCCCGGAGGCGCTCAGCCCGGCGCTGGCCCAGACCGTTGTGCTGATCCTCGAGCCGGATTTCTGGCAGCAGTCTCCAGTTACATGGTCTTCATTGACCGCGGATCACCCGCCAACCATCGCCGAACGGCTGGTGAGCAGCCTGCTGCTGGAGGAGACGCAGGATAATTTAGTCAACCAGCTGCGAGTACGGCTGCTGGCCAACCAGGTGCTGACCCGTTACGGACGTGTCCAGGTGCTGGAGTGGTATATCAACAGCGCTTCGTACGGTCATTTAACCTTTGGGGCCGACAGCGCTGCCCGGCTCTACCTGGGTATCAGCGCCAGCCAGTTGGACTGGTATGATGCCGCCTTGCTGGTCGCGGCCCTGGAAGCCCCGGCCCTCAATTTGATCGATGCGTCAGCTGCTGCCCGTGAGCGTCAGATGGGCGTGCTGGTGCGCATGGCCGCCGCCGGCTTGATCGGTGTGGCAGACTTGAACGCTGCGCGCGCCTTGCCGTCCATCAGCGCGCCGCCGCTGCCCGCAGAGCCTTCTGCTGCCCGAGCTTTTTCGGCCCTGGTGGTTGACCGGCTGGCGCGTGAGCATAACCGGCAGCGATTGGAACGCGGCGGTCTGCGTATTCTCACCAGCCTGGATTACGATCTGCAGCAGCAGTTGACCTGCGCCATCCGGGTCCAGTTGGCTCGCCTGGAGGGAGCAGCCAGCGTAACCGACACTGCGGATTGCGATGCGGCGAAACAACTGCCTACCCTGCCGGTAGCTGCCAATCCCAACCCTGCGGCTGGTGCGCTGGCGGCCAGTGCCGTCATTTTAGACCCGCTTACTGGACAGGTATTAGCGCTGACCGGCGACACTACCCTGGCCGGTGGCGAAGCTGCGCTCGGCCGGCATGCATCCGGCTCGCTGCAGACCTCGTTCCTGGCGCTGGCCGGATTTGCCCGCACTCTTGGACCAGCCAGCCTGGTTTGGGATATCCCGGCTGCCGGTACCGGAGAAAACGCAGCAGCCTATCACGGTCCGGTACGGCTTCGCACCGCCCTGGCGAATGATTATTTGGCCGGGCTTGCCACCCTTTTCGAGCAGATCGGCGCTGCGTCGGTGACGACCACCGCTCGCTCGCTGGGATTGACCGAATACACCCTACCATATGATGTCAGCCAAACCCTGACCGGCGGCCCTGCGCTTGATCCTTTGGAACTGGGTCAGGCCTTGAGCGTTTTCAGCACATTGGGGACGATTTCCGGGGCGCAGCCAGCGGGCAGCACAAGTCTGGAGCCGCAGCTGGTATTGTTGGTGGAAGATTCAGCCGGGGTAGCGGTTTTTGGCGAATTCACGACGGATAGCCGCCAGCTGGTCAGCCCGCAGTTGGCTTACCTGGTGCACCACGTACTGGCCGATGAACCGGCCCGCTGGCCCAGCCTGGGGCACCCGAATCCGCTGGAGCTTGACCGGCCGGCCGGCGCCAAGACCGGCAGCGCGGATCAGGGACGCTCCACCTGGGCGGCCGGGTACACCCGTCAGCTTGCAGCTGTGGTGTGGTTGGGGTATGAACAGGTTGTTGACACCGCCGCGCCGTTGGACGTCCGAGCGGCTGCCGGCATCTGGCACGCGCTGATGCAGTATGCTTCACGGGAACAGCCCGCGCTGGGCTGGAACATGCCGCCCGGCGTGACTCAGTTGGTGGTCTGCGATCCGTCCGGGCTGCTGCCAACTGCCGAGTGTCCAAATGTGGTGACCGAGGTTTTCCTGACGGGTAGTGAGCCGAACATCGTGGATAACCTGTACCAGCGGTTCGAAATCAACCGCGAGACGGGCCGTCTGGCGACCATTTTTACCCCGCAGGAATGGGTGGAGGAAAAAACCTTTCTGTTGGTGCCGCCCGAAGCCCAGGAATGGAGCCGGTTGGCCAATCTCCCGGTCCCGCCGCTGGAATACGATAATATCCAGCCGGTTAAATTGGATCCCGTTGCGCATTTCACCAGTCCGGCCCAATTCTCTTTTGTACGCGGCACATTGCCGCTAACCGGGACAGCCGCTGGCGAAGGATTTGTCTCCTACCGGCTGCAGATCGGGCGCGGCATCAACCCCGCCGAGTGGCAAAACATCGGCGAGTCGGTCACCACCCCGGTCGAGGCCGGGCTGCTGGGCAAGCTGGATACCTCCGGCATGGACGGCCTGTTCATCGTGCGGCTGATGGTGGTGTACGAGGGTCAGCGGGTGCAGTTGGCGTACCTGCAGGTCACTGTGGACAATACCCCGCCAACCGTCAGTATTCCTTATCCGCTGGCAGGCCAGGTGTTTGCTGGGACCGGCCAGCGTACCATCACGTTGCAGGCCGAGGTCGCAGACGCTGCTGGTGTGGAGCGGGTAGAGTGGTGGCTGGACGGGCGAAGAATCGGAGAGCGTACGGTTGAACCCTATGCTCTGATCTGGGATGGAACGGTTGGCACGCATACGTTGGTGGTGCGCGCCTACGACCGGGCTGGCAATGAAACACGATCGGATGAGGTGGAGATTACCGTACAGTAAGGGAAAATATCGCCAATGACCCCCTCCTACCTCCTCCAAAATCATGGTCTTTGATTTCGGAGGATTAAATAAGGCCAAAACCTAAAAATAGTGAGTTATAGGGTGCGTTCCGTAGTTGAACGCACCTCATTTAATTTTTATCACTGGCTACGACTCCTCCCCTAATTTCGCAAGAAATTGGGGGAGGTTGGGAGGGGGTCTACGGCGGGCAAATTTCAACAGCGGGGGTGTTGGTTGGCTGCGGCGCCAGGGTCGGGACGATCTCGTCCGGGCTGGCGAGGTAGGCGCGCCCGGCCACATCGAAGTAGAAAGCCGTTCCGGCCTCATCTTGCAGCGTCAAGCGCGACAGGTCAGCCGATACAACCTTCAGCAATCCGGATGCTTGCGGGGCTGGAATTACCTCACCGTCAGCCGTGTTTTCGACAAACACCCACAGCGCTGCTTGCGGCGGGTCGGTATACACTGTCCCGGCCAGCACGGTCACCCACTGCCCGTTGACCTCACCTTGCCAGCGGCTGTTCAACTTGCCGTTCAAATCCTCGTAGAGCTCGGGCTGGAATGATTCAACTCCGAGCGTACGCTGCGGTGTTGGCAGTTCAGTGGGCCGCAAGGCACAGGCATCCTTAGGTTTTTCAGGCACATTTTGTAATGCCCCGGCACTGGTGGCCTGGATGCGTTTAAGCAGATCTAACTTGTTCTGGATGAAGGCTTCCTCGGTCGGGTTGGTCGAAACCGACAGGGTTGCCTGCAACGCCTGGACGTTATTCTCGACCCAACCCGGGCCGGCAGTGGTAGGGGCTGGCGGTGCCGACAGGATTTTGACCATCACCACCAGCAGAATTAAGGCTGCAGATGTGATAAGCACCCCTGGGATTTTATTAAACCAGTTCTTCATGGGAACTCCAGATTCTATTTAAACTGCCACTTGATATCGGTGGAATATTGCGGGAAAGGCTGCGCGGTGAAGGTTTCCGCATTGACCGCATCGACCAGCTGACCCCAGCCTTCGGCCGGAGTATTGTCTAACGTTAGGCATTCCGTTCCGCCACGCTGCTGACAGGCTTGCATCTGGGTCATGGCGCCAGTAAAAATGATACGGCTGCCGAAATATAGTGCGCCGGCTTTGCTGACAGCCGCCCATTGACGGGCCAGATACTCGTCGTTTCGGTAGATTTCAGGTACGGCAAACGCTGGCTGAGATCCCCAGGACACATACCAGACATCCTCCTGCGACCAGGGCAATGCATTATTGTATCTCCAGGATAAAGATGGTGAAGTTGGGCAGCCTACACAAGCGCCAAAATTAAAGAAGATACTCTTTTTGTTGTCGCTAGCATCGAATGCGTCAACCCATCCGCGGACAACATACGGGGAATGCCAATAATAGAGCCCATCGGCAGGGTCAGGTCCAGCCCACTCGATATCGATCGCGCCGGTAAACAAAACTTGGAGGTTATAACCTGTTGTTGCCCCCCAGCCATTGAGGCGGTTTATCATGTTTGCCCAATTTCGGCCAAAGTCAACCATGATACCCCGTAAATTATCTTGGGCGTAGTTTTTTTGGTTGAAGAAATCAAAATTATTAGTACCGATCCCGAGCGTTAATTGAGAAGCTTTGTCATTTGCACTACATACCCAATAACCCCGGGCAAAGTTTTGTGCACGGACTTCCAGATCAGTGATGCTGAGATTTTGACGCGCACCGCCATTATTCGGGTCGCCAAATGTTCTGACCCCATAGGTGCCGTTAAATATCCACATTTTACCAAAATCCAAAATGACCAGCGAGTCTTGCGTGCCGGGAGTGGCTGCGTCGCGCGTACCCAGTTGGCAACCCAGATCGTACATGAGCGCCGGGTCACCATTTTGTATGTAATAACTGGTCGAATACAACGGCGCAGGCCCGTTTTTGAATACCAGCGGAAAATAATAAGTCGGCGCTTGCAGCAGCAGGCTGG
>CALMGN010000032.1 GCA_937863605.1 uncultured Anaerolineaceae bacterium | reverse complement strand
AGCGCTTCCGGGATGCCGGCATCCAGCCAGATATCCACCGGTTGGGTGCGCATTTTTGCGCCTTTTTCCAGCATGATGTTAATGGCATCGACCAGGAAAAACTCTTTTTTCACAGTTACCTTACGGCGAAATTGCTCATCCGTTGCCGCTACCAGATCCTCGCCCCGCCGAAAGTAATAAAACCCGACCACAGCCAATTTATTGTCGACTACTTTGGGCTTTTCAATTAATTGTGTTACCAACCCGTCGTCGTCCACCTGCGCGACGCCAAAACGGCGCGGATCATCCACCGGACGCACCCAGGCTATCGCATCCAGCGACTCTTCCGCCAGACCTGAGAGGTCCGTTTCGATCAACGTGTCGCAAAAGGACATCAACACCGGACCTGAAAGAAATTCTCGTGCCAGATACAGCGCGTCGGACTGCCCGCGCATGATCTCTTGCACCACAAAATGCACCCGCTTTTGAGGATGATGCGCCTGCATGTGAGCCTTGATCTGCTCCAGCTGGTTGGCCCCCACAATAAAGACGTATTCACGCTCCAGCGTATCCGGCAGGGTCTCGAATTGTTCCAACACATAATCCAACACGGTTTTACCAGCCAGGGCGATCAGCGGTTTGGCT
Organism: uncultured Anaerolineaceae bacterium; assembly: GCA_937863605.1. Lineage (GTDB taxonomy): Bacteria > Chloroflexota > Anaerolineae > Anaerolineales > Anaerolineaceae > Bellilinea. The sequence goes on along the minus strand of CALMGN010000032.1, from coordinate 1,886 downwards.
TTGCTCCACGTATGTGGGCGCATGCGGCTGCCAAAGCCAGCCATTGGCACGGCAATCTTAATCACTGGTTTCAAATTGTCCCTCCACGGAAGATGGTCAACGAGATTATTGTAACATTCCCGCAGCAGAAAGACTATTGAGACTCATCCATTCATCGGTTGACGTTTGGCGGGTATTTCCCCCATTTTTCGCCAGAATCGTCCATTAGCCAAGCAATAATGCCATCTCCGCTTCAGAGCGCAAGTCGCGCATAAAACCCAGCAGGCGGTCCTGATCCGGTTCGAGGAACATGGCAGGTCCCTCACCGCGCACCGTCGGCGAACCGCGGGCGATCCCGGCCTCAATCACCACCAGACACTCGTAACTGGTCGATATTTCGGTCAATGCTGTGTATTGTTCGCGCACAAAATCGCTGTCCGGCGGCTGATTGAACGCTTCAGCCAGCGCCTGCTTGATGGTCATTTCATTGGCATCCGATGCCGGGAAATCGAATTTCTTGTGCATGCTTTCCGGGAGGTAAACATTTTGGCGGATGCGCCAGATCAGCTCCGGGCTGGTAATACTTAAGCTCAGTTCGCGTTCCACTCCATTTTCGGTGCGATGTTCGTTCGGCAAACCATAGATGCGGGCTGGCGCTTCGATGATTTGAATGACCTGGCTGGTAAAACGCCGAATGTCGTTGGAGTGCATCAAGACTTCCTGGGTATAGATGGCTTTCTGCCCGACCCAAAAAGAAATCTCAGCCCACACCAGACCCAGATCGCTGTTCATAACAACATGGTTGCGGGCAATCACCCCATGCTGAGATTCTTTGCGATGCAGGTCGAATACCACGCCAAGGTAGAGTTCGCCGTCCCGTCCATTATTGAGTTCTGCCATTCGTCATCCCCTTGCCTGGTCCTGCATTATCGGAGCGTCAGGTTTTATCACCAGATGCCACCGGCCAAAGGTGCAATTATCGAACCAACCAGCCGGCGGCTAATCCAGGGCATTGACCAGTTGAATCTCCCACAGGTGCACATGGGCAGGCTCGCCCGCACTCTCGTCCAGCACCTCCAGCCGCAAGGACGCGACCATTTGAGCGCCATCAAAGTTCACCTGCACTTCTTTCATTCCATCGCTGGTGGGAGTCTGCAGCAAATAAACCTGCGGTTCACCGTCATCATCTGGGGTAAGCATCGCTGTGATCTTAATCGGTTCGGAGCCTAATTGCAGCACTACACCTACCAGGTGGCGGGGCTGTGGAAAGACCAATTCCACTACCAGCGGGTTCGCGGCTGCTGTGCGTACCAGACTTTCCGTTCGGCCGTCAAACAGGTTGGCCGGTTCGCCGATATCCAGGGCCGAATGCCGGACTGTCAACGTTTCACCTTCAACGCTTAGTTGCTCGGTGACCAGTACCCGGCGCTGCTCGGATTCCTGTGCCAAAATCTGCTCGAATTGCGGAGCGTAAGCCAGTTCCACCAGGGAAAAAGCGGGCTGTCCGTCGGGATAATCGATCGATTCGATCGTGGTAATTTCAAACTTGCCGCTGGATTGGATTTCGTCATACTGATCAGCTGGCAGCAAAAAAGCATATTGACCAATCCCCGGGTCGCGCTGGTACAAGTAGGGATCCACGAAGGCGTTCCGAATCCGGTCCAAGTGGTTGGGCACAAAGAAACGCCGCAAGGCCTCCGGGTCGGTTGACCACTCGGGCCAGACCAGCACGCTGCGGGCTGGGTGGCTGTTGGCATAAGTCAAGGCTGTCCCATAAATCTGCGGCGCACCAAACTGCAATCCCTCGCGGCCGTAATCCAGCTGCCAGCGCTGACCTCCGGTTAGAGCGCTAAACAAAAGCGCCAGACTGCCTCCGCCAGCCGCCAGCAGCAATGCCGGAGCCGGCA
>CALMGN010000031.1 GCA_937863605.1 uncultured Anaerolineaceae bacterium | reverse complement strand
GCTCAGCCAACCGATTACCCGTATCCTGAGCCTGTCGAAGGGTGCGGGTTGGACTTCGACAGGTTCAGCCAACGGGGGTGGTTACAACCGTCGTAACGGTGGCAATTCCACCAAATCCTCGAACAGGTCGTGCTCCACCTTGCCGTCCGGCGGCGGGACAGCCCGCATGTAGATTTCCTTCGAGGCAATCGTTCGCCGCAGCCAGGCAAAAGCGCCGCCCGTCAGTGAACCGGACGACTGGCTGGCGTGGCACGCTGCAGCTTCATCGCGAATGTCTGCGACTGCGCGGTAGTTGATCACCGCGTTGGTTGGAAAATCCACCGCGGCGATGGCGGCCAGATCAATATCCTTGTTATTGCCGAACTTGTGGACGTCACGGCCCAACAAACGCATAATCCGCACCATCAGGCGCAAAAACTTGCGCGGAATGGTCTGGTAATACAATTTTGCAGGTGTATGAGCCGGTAAATCCTGCAAATTAGCAACCGAGGGATCACCGGCGAGGTCAAAGGCCAGTACGGTTGCCTGGTGGATGGCAATGTGATCCGGATGGTGGTAGCCGCCAATCGGGTCAAAGGTGACCACCACCTGCGGTTTGAGCTGGCGAATGTGCCTGGCAATTTCTTCGGCGACCCGCTCGCGCGGCTGGGCGACCAGCGCCCGTTCATGGTGATTGTCAGGCGAGCCTGGCATGCCGGAGTCGCGATAATCCAGAAAGATGACATTTTGCAGCCCGAGCTTGCCCGCTGCGCAGCGCAGTTCGGCCTCGCGCCGTTCTGCAATGGAATCATATCCCTGCAGCATGGCTGGGTCCACATCGCCGGCTTCACCGCGTGTCGCGCAGATCAAATAGGTATCCACTCCGCGCCGTGAATAATAGGCAAAGGTGCCGCCCATGCCAAAGGATTCGTCATCCGGGTGCGCGAGCACAGCCAATAGTACCGGGCGTTTACCCTTATTGGACTGATCAGAATTAACCACTGGCATTGCCGGATCATTCGGCTGTGATGAGGCTGTCATGGTGAGGTCTCCGGTTCCTGGTCGATTAATATTGGCTCATGCTCGGATTGATTTGTTCAGCCCAGGCGTTGATTCCGCCAACCAGGTTGTAAACATTGGAAAAGCCAGCCGCTGAAAGCTGATGCACCCCGCGGGCGGAGCGCACCCCGGTGCGGCAAAAAAGGACGTAAGTCTTTGCAGGATCGAGTTCCTTCAACCGCTGCCCCAGACGTTCCAGCGGGATGTTCACTGCATCCGGCAAGGCAGAAATCTGCAGTTCAACCGGGTCGCGCACATCGACCAGTTGCAGCGGCTGTCCGCGATTAATCCAATCCGCCAGGGTCACCGGGTCGAGGTCGCGGGCTTCTCCTGCCAACCCGTCATTAACGGTGCGGGTCGGGACGCCGCAAAATTCTTCATAATCGATCAGGCGAGTGATCTCCGGGTTGGGACCGCACACTTTGCAGTTCGGGTTCTTGCGCAGGTTGACAATTTGTTGGCTCATGGAGAGAGCGTCATACAGCAGCAATTTGCCGATCAATGGCTCGCCAATGCCTAGGATCAACTTGATCACCTCGGTCGCCTGGATGGTGCCGATCGTCCCTGGCAGCACCCCAAACACGCCGGCATCGCCGCAAGCAGGCACGCTGCCGGGCGGCGGCGGAGTTGGGAACAGACAGCGGTAGCACGGCCCCACCCGCGCATCGAAGACGCTCGCCTGGCCCTCGAAGCGGAAGATAGAGCCGTAAATAAACGGTTTACCAGTAAGTACCGCCAGGTCATTGAGCAGATAGCGGGTGGGGAAATTGTCGGTGCCGTCCACCAGAATATCGTAACCGGCTGAGATCCGTTCGGCGTTTTCAGAGGTGAAAACCTCGTTATAGGCTTCAACTTGAATGTACGGATTCAAACTGGTCAACCGCTGGCGCGCAGATTCAACCTTTAATTTACCGATCGCCGGGGTGGAATGCAGCACCTGCCGCTGCAGGTTGGAATTATCTACCACGTCATAATCGATGATGCCAATCCGTCCCACCCCGGCAGCTGCCAGGTAGAGCGTGACCGGTGAACCCAGCCCGCCGGTGCCAACCACCAGCACCGAGGCGTTTTTCAGTTTACGCTGCCCTTCCAATCCCACTTCTGGGATCATCAAGTGGCGCGAGTA